>JAQWDG010000100.1 GCA_028705545.1 Methanoregula sp.
GCCGCAGCCACCAGCCAGACAAGAAATGCCCCGCCAAAACTCGGGACCGCCGGGTAGCGGCCCAGCAGGAATGCGAGCACGGCAAGGAAGAGCAGGGTCGGGAGCGCGAACCAGAACGCACCGATCGTGAGCTCCCGGGCAACGGCCTGCCCGGCCCCGAAATAGACAAAGAGGATGGCAAGCGTGGTGATGATCGGGGCGGCGACAAGGATGGCCCCGTACTTCGGGTTCGCATGCTCCGCAAGGAGAGTCACCCCGACGATAACGCCCCCGCCGACAACAAACTTCAGGGCAAGGTAGAGATAGTCCATAATTTCCTGTTGCCGTTATGACGGGAAATACCCGGCCACGACTGCGGCGGTGCCGCCGGATGGACATGTATAAACGCGAACAGGGTGAAGTTTCACCATAGAAAACAGGGTCTCTGCCCCGCCAGAGACACCCGGTGACCACCATGCAGATCGCGTCCTGCAAGAAGACCTACCGTTACGAGACCCAGCGTGCCGTCCCGCTCGCAGAAACCCTCGCCCGCATCGAACCAAAAGTCCCTGCCGCCGGCATCACCCGGGTAGCAGACATCACCAGCCTCGACCGGATCGGGATCCCGGTCTTCTCCTGCATCCGGCCCACCGCGGAGGACGGGGCAATCACGGTCTACAACGGCAAGGGCGCGACTGTCGAGGAATCGAAGATATCCGGGATCATGGAGGGGATCGAACGCTATTCGTCCGAGATCCACGACCGGAAGGTCAGGCTCGACACCTACGAAATGATTTCGCGGACTGAAACTGCGGTCGACCCTAGTGACCTCATCCTCCCGGCCGGCACGGACACCGAACATGTCTTTCCCTGGGTCGGGGGCTGGGATATCGCAAACAACGAACCGGTCTTTGTCCCGGCGCAGGCGGTCTTCCACCCGCTCCCGCGAAACTTCCGGCAGATCTTCCGTACCTCGACAAACGGCCTTGCCTCGGGGAACACCAGAGAGGAGGCGATCTTCCACGCCCTCTGCGAGGTGATCGAACGGGACGCCTGGTCGCTTGTAGAGGCAACACGGGACACCGGCCCGGCGGTTGCAGGCATCGATGACCCGATGCTCGCGGACATGCAAAAGAAGTTCGCCGACGCACAGGTCGAGGTGATTGTCAGGGACATCACGAGCGATGTCGGCATCCCCACGATGGCAGCGGTGGCAGACGATGTGCTCTTAAAAGACCCGGCGCTCCTGACCATCGGGATCGGTACCCATACGAGCGCGAGGATCGCGGTGATGCGGGCGCTCACCGAAGTGGCACAGAGCCGGCTCACCCAGATCCACGGGGCCCGCGAGGACACGGCAACCGTCGGTCTCAAAAACCGGATGGGCTACGACCGGATGAAGCGGATCAACGGCTACTGGTTTAAGGACAACGGCACCGTGGATTACCCGACGCTTGCATCGTATGATACCGACGATTTCGCAACCGATATCCAAAACGCCATCGACGCCCTGAAAAAACAGGGCCTCTCCCGGGTGATCGTGGTGGACCTGACCCGCGAGGAGATCGGAGTGCCGGTGGTCCGGGTCATCGTCCCGGGCCTCGAAGTCTATGCCATGGACCCGGAGCGGAGGGGGGAGCGCCTGAAACATGCCAAAAACCATCGTCTTTCTCGGGCCAAGCCTTGACCGGGCTGTGGCAGAAAAGATTCTCGCAGCAGAGTACCGGCCGCCGGCAAAACGGGGAGATATCCTGCGTGCCGCTGCCGACGGTGCGGAGATCATCGTCCTCATCGACGGGGTCTTCCACCAGGAGGCGGCCGTTGCCCACCGCGAGGTTCTTGCGGCCGTAAAACAGGGTATCACGGTTGTCGGGGCATCGAGCATGGGGGCGCTCCGGGCAGCCGAACTCTACACGCTCGGGATGACCGGCATCGGGAAGATCTTCGGGCTCTACCGGGACGGGAAACTCGTCTCCGACGACGAAGTGGCGCTCGTCTTTGACCCAGGGTCGGGGATCGCCCTTTCCGAACCGCTCATCAACATCCGCTGCACCTTACACAAGGCCGAAGCAGCAGGTATCATCACGGCAGCCGACAACGCGGTCCTGCTTGCCGCGGCAAAATCGGTCTTCTACCCGCAGCGGACCTACAAAAAGATCGCCGCTGCCGCAGGGGATGCCCTCGATGCCGCGACAAAAGAGCGGTTCCTTCTGTTTGCCGCAACAAGCCCTGCCGACCAGAAGAAAGAGGATGCAATAGCAGCGCTGGAGTATGTCCGGAACCTTTGAGAGAACAACCGGATAATCCGGTTTTCATCCGGCCATCCCCTGCCGCTGACACAAAAGCGCTATTACCCTCCCCTGTCAATGTATCGTAGATGCTTTTCTGGATTCTCTGGATAGCCAGCCTCACCATCGTGACCTGGGTATCCGTCAGGATCGTGAAAAAATACCCGCAGTACGGTTTTGCCGCCCTCACCGGGTTCTACATTGTTTACCTTGCCGCCGTCCAGATCATTGCCACCCGGCTCATCACGTTCAACCTCGGGCCCTACATCTTTTACGCACCAGCCTCCGTCATCATCTATCCTTTCGTAGCCCAGGTCATCGACATGATAAACGAGGTGTACGGGCAGAAGATGACGCATGTCGCAATCGCAATTGCGTTTGCCACCCAGGTGATCCTCGTTATTCTCTTTTTGATGGCAGACACCCTCACCCCGGCGCCGTTCTACACCCTCGACCCCGCATGGCAGGAGATATTCGGGATGAGCTTTCGGATCATCCTTGCAAGCTGGGTCTCGTTTTTGGTCTGCTCGAATATCGATGCCGTTGTCTTTGCAAAGATCAAGCAGCGCTACCTCAAAAAAGAGACGGACTTCCGGCACCACGGCATGCTCAACCCGTATGTCTGGCTCCGCTCCAGCGCGAGCGACGCCCTCGACCTCACGCTCGATTCCGTGATCTTTGTCACCATCGCGTACCTGGGGATTATGCCCGTCCTGCCCCTCATTCTCGGGCAGATCGTAAGCAAGAACATCATCGGCTTCATCGACAATCCGTGGTTTGTCTGGTACAAGCACCTGCTAAAGGATAAAAACGGTACCGGGACACCTTCGGACCCGGTGCAGGGATAAACACCGACCGATATCCGGACGATTGGGTTTGGTGTACTACCCGCTGCGGAAAAGACCTTGGAATGGTCCCTGTTTTGTGGGAAAAAAGAAAATTTGATTATTCCAGCTTGAGCCACACATATGCGAACCGCTGGAACGCGGTCACATGGCCGAAGACCCCGAAGAGGAGAAGGAGCCAGCCCAGCAGGTTCAGGCCGTAGATCGTTTGGGGGTAGAGGATGAATACGATCCCGACCACCATGATGAGCACGAGCCGGTCTGCCCGGCCGAGCACACCGCCGTAGTACCGGCCCACGCCAACGGCCTGCGCCTGCGTGCCCAGGTACGAGGACATCAGGACACCGGTGAGGGCGAGCACCCCGATCGGCCAGGGCACGAGACCGCTTGCGAAGATCCCGGTGATAATGAAGATATCCGCGTACCGGTCCACTGCATGGTCGAGGAAATCGCCCCGCAGGCTCTGGCTTTTTGTCTCCCGGGCGACCGCCCCGTCCATTGCATCGAAGAAGGCATTGGCGGCCACCGCAAGGACCGCCCAGACCGTCATCTGCAAAAAGAAGAGGATACCGGCAACAAGCGATGCAAGAAGCGCGGCGATTGTCAGGAGGTTGGGGGTGATCTTCCAGCGGATGGCGCAGCGGACAAGCGGGTCGAAATAGACCTTGACATGGGGGCGGAACTGGTCGAGCGTCATGGAGTTACCTCGACAAACGCAGACCAGTCGATCGACCCGAACGATGCCGGGATCTCACCGGAGAAGAACTGCTCGATTGCATCGGCGCAGGCCTCCAGGCTCATGCCGGTGGTATCGATCTCGAGGATCTCCTCCGGCCCGTACTCCGCCACGGTCTCGATCAGGCAGACATCGAGTGCTTCGGCATCCCGGTTCTCCCCGATCTTCTCCTTTGAATACCCCCGGGCGGCAAGCCGCTTTTCAAGCTCGTCGGGCCGCAGCCGGAGCACGACCATTCGCTCGCAGGGAAGCAGGTGGGCGAAATGTCCCTCGACAAAACCATCGAAGGGCACGAACTCGTCAGCCATCTTATCGGTGTCGATGACCCGGGTGTCGCGGTTTGGGTCATTCCCGAGTGCATAGGGCCCCACGATATCGGTGATATGGACCACGGCATGGCCGCGGCGGGCAAGCTCCTCTGCAACCGTCGACTTTCCCGTCCCCGGCGTCCCGGTGATCCCGCACATCATAGGGCGTTTAACTCCCGGACCAGCCGTTCGTTCTCCCAAGTATCCCCGATACTCACCCGGATATAATGATCGGCAAGACCCGTAAAACTTCTGCACGAGCGCACGAGCACGTTCTTTTCGGCAAGCTTTTCCACGACATCGTCGCTCTTGTGCGGCGCCACATCGATCATGACAAAGTTTGCATCCGATGGCAGCACGGGATACTTCAGTTCCTGTGCGAACCGCCCCCGCCAGGCCGTTACCTGCGTGACATACCGGGCCACATGCTCACGGTCAGAGAGGGCCGCTGCTGCCGCTGCTGCCGAGACCGCGTTCACGGTAAACGGCGTTCCCGCCCGGGTATAATACGGCTGGAGCCAGGCCGGGACAAACGCGTACCCGATCCGGAGGCCGGCAAGCGAGTACACTTTCGAGAACGTCCGGCCGATGACGAGGTTCTCGTACTTCTTCAGTAAGGGGAGGTAGTCGATCCCCGAGAACTCGACGTACGCGTTGTCCAGGAAGAGGACACCGTCGATCCCGCCAAGCACCCGTTCCACGTCACCGGTGCTGGTGGCATTCCCGGTCGGGTTGTTCGGGGTGCAGAGCACCACGATCTTCGCGCCTTTCGCAGCCCTGATGAGCGCATCCGTGTCCACCGAGAAGTCCGCCCGGCGCGGGACAGCGACGACCTTTGCTCCCTGGGCCTGTGCGGCAAGCCCGTAGAAGGAGAACGTCGGCGTCGAGATGACAACGGTGTCCCCGGGGTCGACGAGCGTCCGCATCAGGGTCTCGATCACCCCGTCCATACCGACCCCGGCGACAAAGGTATAGTCCCCGTAGTGCGCCTTTAAGGCCGATACGAGCACGTCCACCCGCTCGTCGGGGTAACGGTTCGCAAAGAGAACCGCTTCCTGCGCTGCCTTTACCGCTGCCGGCGACGGACCTTCGGGGTTCTCGTTGCTGGCAAGGCGGGCGATACGCTCATCGCCCGCACCGTGTGTACGGCTTCCCGCCTTCTTTGCGAAAACATATCCGCCCTGCTTATAGCACGACCTTACCAAGCGCTCCATCGATCACCTTCACCGCCCGGTCGATCTCGGCATCCGAGATAACAAGGGGCGGGACAAGCCGGAGGTTCCCGTCTGCGGCGCAGTTCACGATCACGCCGTTTTTGAGGCATTCTGCCTGGACCGCAGGACACTTTTCCCCGACCGAGATCCCGATCATCAGGCCGCGGACCCGGGGGTTGTACTTTGCAAGTCCTTTTTTGAACCGCTCACCCTTGCGGGCAACATCGGGGAGAATCCCTTCAAGCACCCGGATCGTTGCAAGCCCTGCGGCACAGGCAAGAGGCCCGCCGGCAAACGTGCTTCCGTGCTCGCCTTTCTGGAATTCAAGACCATCGCGGGCGACAAGGGCACCCATGGGGAACCCGCTCGCAATGCCTTTTGCAAGGGTCACGATATCGGGCTCTGCCTTCGTGTGCCGGATAGCGAGCCACTTCCCCGTCCGGCCCATGCCGGTCTGGACCTCGTCGACGATCATAAGCGCTCCCGCCTTATCGCAGATCTCCCGTACTCCTTCGAGGAATCCTTCGGGGGGGATGATAACGCCTGCTTCGCCCTGGATGGGTTCGACGATCACCGCAGCGGTGTCGCTGTCAACCGCCTTTTTCGTGGCATCGAGGTTCCCGTACTCCACGAACGTGGCGGGGAGCCCGAGAGGCTCGAAGGGTTCGCGGGCTGCGGGCTTGTGGGTCACCGCAAGCGACCCGATCGTCCGGCCGTGGAACCCGTGGGTGAAGGCAACGAACTTCTTTTTCCCGGTCCTGACCCGGGCGAGTTTTAAAGCCCCGTCGCTTGCCTCGGCTCCCGAGTTTGCGAAGAACGCCTTTTTCATACCCGTAATTTCCACGATCTTCTTTGCCATCTCGCCCTGGTGGGGAACGTAATAGAGGTTGGAGCAGTGGATGAGCTCGTGCGCCTGCTCGCAGATCGCCGCGACAACCGTCGGGTTGCAGTGGCCCGTGCTGCAGACCGCGATCCCTGCCACGAGATCGAGGTATTCCTTCCCCTCGCCGTCCCAGACGGTCGAACCCTTCCCCCGGACAATCGCCATGCTCCGCGAGAACGCGGGCATGTAATACGCATCGTCGAGCGCCTTGTAGTGCGCCGTTGTATCGGAATTTTTCATGATATCACGCTGTCGGATAATTTCCTTACATTTTTGAGATATTCTTGTTTTTCCTGCCCATCCCCTGCCCTTTCGGGAAGGGTTATTCGTACTCGATCGTTGCCGGCGGTTTCGGGGTGATGTCGTATACCACCCGGGAAACGCTCGGGATCTCGGCGGTGATTCTCGACCCGATTCTCACGAGATCCGCAAACGGGATCTCGAGCGGGTCGGCGGTCATCCCGTCGCGGGAGTTCACGGCCCGGACGGCAACGATCCAGCCGAGGATCCGGTTGTCGCCCTTGACCCCGGTCCCGAGGCC
>JAQWDG010000101.1 GCA_028705545.1 Methanoregula sp.
GGTGCTTGCGGTCGGCCTCTGTGTCGTCGTCGCCGCAATGATGGTGATCTCCGCTATGGGATCGAGCTGGATCTCGTCGCTTGCGGTTGTGAAACCGGGCGATGTCGCTGTTGTGGATTACACCCTTAACGATGCATATGGCAACCCCCTTGTTACCACCGATGCCCAGGTGTATAAACAGGCGCTTGGTTCCGGTTCGAATATCTTATACTCAAAGCAGCTTACCGTAACCGCGAACCAGTCTGCGGCATCGTCGGTATACCCGGTCCAGGTCTACAGCGAAGGAACCGGCTGGTCCACCCGGTTTGCCCTGTTTGCGAACGAATACGATGCGATCAGTAACGGGATTGTCGGGATGAGGGTAAACAGCCAGAAAACGATTCCCTTAACGGAAAGCAAACCCATGACGCAGGTCTGGACGGCAGAGCAGCTCGAAGCTCACAGTGTCAATTTCTCTACGATGAAGGTTGGCAGTGTCCTTGCCCTCGGGGTTTCATCGAATCCTGATGCCGCATACAGCAATTCCACGAGCGATTATTACATGCGCCTTGGCGAGGTAACCAACAAGACCGCCGATGATATCACGATTGATTTCTCGTATCCTTCGGTCGATGTAACGGTGACCTCCCTCAATAAGGCATCGTCCTGATCCCGTATCGGGATAGATCCCGTCTTTTTTTTGATGCGATGTCCGGGTACTGACAGGTTTCCCTTGTCTGGCGGGTAATCGGCCGGGCCCTGTCCGGTCCGGGGTCCGGGTAGATCGGTGTACCGTACAACAACCCGCACCCCGACGTACGGACCGCTATTTCTTCATCCGACCCCATGCATGACATTTTCCTGCATTTTTCCACTTTTTATCATCGTTAAAATGCAACAATTTTGCAGCATATTTTGTCCTGTCATGCAGGGGGTCGGACGAAAAATTAGTGTACGGGCAGGGGCATAGGGGACCCTCCCATCCAGTGACCCGTTACCATCCCATTATGCGGTTTTACCGGGTTAAACCGAGACTGGAGCAACCCAGTTTTTGCATCCCGCCCGTGCATAAAAAACGAACCGGGTGGGATGAGGGGGTCGGGCAGGAAAACAGTCCCGGCCCGGTCTCATGGAGAACCTGGAACAACCGCTTTTTAAAAAATATGCGAAAAAAGATCCCGTTTCCCGGGATGTCCGGGTATGGGCGGGAGAAAAAGTGCCGTACCAAAAAACAGGTATGCCGAGACGTGTCCCTTACGATTTAACCCCGTAGATCCGCTTAACCCGGTGCGCCACGGTCTTCCAGGTATCTTTCCTCATCAGGGGCCCGTCGCGCAGCTTGATGTGGGAGATGACAAACCTCTTATTATCGACAACATATCTCCCGCCCACGACAAACTCCTCCTCCCCGTCGCACTCCTTGTAGAGCGGGATGGTCTTTCTCCCGTCGTGGATCGAGATCTTCACGACCACCCGGTCGATGGTCCGGGTCCAGAGCGTTGTGATATCCTTCACCTTTGCCCGCTGCGGGCGTTTTTCCCCGCATTCGATGGCGGTGACTTCGACCCCGTAGGCATCGTCGCCGTACTCGGCCACAAGGTGATCGTCAACCGAGCATTCGTCATCGGGATCGAACTCGATAGTGCCGTTGACCGAGGATCCCTCCCGGGAGATGATGGTCTTTATGACAAGCGGTTTTTGTTCTTTCTCTTTTGGGATATGGTGGTGGTGCCCGCATACGGTGCAGCGGACGAGGCGGTCGCGGGACTCACTAAGAACCTCGTGCTCGGTCTCCTCGTTGCACACAGGGCACAAAACGGTGATAAACATTAAAATATGAATGGCATCCCCACATGATAAAACATGGAGGCGCAGGAGACAATCGTATGCCGGGGCCACCCGCTCGTCCTCGGTACCCATCCGACCACATTCGAGGTTACCTGCGAGGAGCACCTGACCGAGAACGGCAACTGCATCATCGGTGTCGGTGCCGACAAAGGCTGCGCCGGGCTCTCCCCGGAATTCAGGGAGTGCCTCGCCCACGACGATGCGGTGCTCGTGACCCGGCTTTTGGCCGGCGGAATCGAAGTCGTGATCCGGTCAAAGGGAGCAGACGGTCTTTTGCTCAACCACCCGACCGACATGGTCTGGCGGCGGAGCACGTTTACCTGCGGGCGGACGATCGGGATTTGCTCCGACAAGGTCGCCGCGACCCTGCCGAGGGCGCTGATCGACGCGCTCAAAACAGGTGCCGAAATGAGGGTCAGCCTGACGGTCACGCGTCCCGGCTGAGGGTCGTGATCTTCTCTTCTGCCTGCGCGAGCAGGGTCTCGCACTGTTTTACCAGCGCCGCACCCTGCTCGTAGAGCTTCATGCTCTCATCGAGGCTGGTCGATCCGTCTTCGATCTTTACTATGATCTGCCGCAGCTGTTCGATCTTTTCTTCATAGGTTTCCGTCATGGTCCACATGCTCCACGATAACCCGGCTCCTGCCGTCAATAAACCGCAGGGAGAGCCGGTCTTTGGTTTTGAGGGCATCCACGGATGTGACAAGGACGCCGTCTTTTTCTGCAACGCAGTAGCCCCGGGCAAGGAGCGCTTTGGGGCTCCTCCCTTCAAGAGCAGTCTGTAAGCCCGCAAGCACCAGCCGATCCCGCTCGCACCGGGTGGCAAACGCCCGCTCCAGCCGGTCCGCGAGATCGGCCGTGGCCTGCCGTTTCTCTTCGATCTTTTTTGCGAATCTCTGCGGGCGGAGCCGGTCTTTGAGGCCATCGAGGTCGTCCTGCGCCCGCGAGACTTTTGCGAGCAGGGCATTTCCCAGCTGGCAGCGCAGGTCGCGGAGCGCGAGCCGAAGGTCTTTTCTGTCCGGCACCACGAGTTCGGCTGCCGCGGACGGGGTGGGCGCCCGGATATCTGCCGCAAGGTCGGCAAGCGTCACGTCAACCTCGTGACCCACCGCCGAGACCACCGGCACCGGGCAGGCCGCAATCGCTCGCACGACCTCCGGGTGGTTGAAGGGGAAGAGGTCCTCGAAACTTCCCCCGCCCCGGGCAACGATCACCACGTCCACGTGCCCCGCGACCCTTTCTATCGCCCGGGCAATCTCGGTATGGGCAGTCTCTCCCTGCACGGCGGTCGGTGAGATAACGATCTCCACCGGGTATCTCCGCGCAATCACGGTCCGGATATCGTGGATCACCGCTCCCGTCTCGGAGGTGACAACCCCCACCCGGGCAGGAAATGCCGGGAGCTCCCGTTTCCTCTCCGTGGCAAAACAACCCTCGGCCGCGAGCTCCTTTTTCCACTTCTCCACAAGCAGGTATTTCTCCCCGAGACCGCCCCGGGCAATCGACTGCACCTGTAACTGGTAGGAGCCGTGCGGGGCATAGACCCGGACCGAACCGGTGACCGTCACCTCCATCCCGTCCTCCGGTTCGAAGGCGAGCCGGTCCGCGTCCGACCGCCACATCACGCACTTGATCACCGCCGCCGTACTCCCCCCGCCTTTCTCCGAGAGGGAGAAGTAGCGGTGGCCCCGGGCGTGGTGCTTGTAGTTCGTGATCTCGCCGAGCACTTTTATGTCCTGGAGCCGGGAATCGTCGAGGAGATTTTCGATGACGGCAGAGACCTCGGCTACCGTGAGCGGGGCGTCGGAAACGGCCGGGGCTTCGGGCGTCTCCGGCTCTTTTTCGGGCTCGTCGCGGTAGAACCAGTCCATGAAGGAAATATTATGCTGCACGCCGTTTATCAATTAGTAGTATCATGACGGCGTATGGCGTTTCGAGCATGTTCTTCCACGAGTATACCTCGGAAGAGATATTCTCGTTTGCCGCAAAATCAGGCCTCGACGGGGTCGAGTACTGGCTGGAGACCCCGCACTTCTGGCTCCGCGACCTGCCTGCCGCGGAAGTGATCGCCGCAAAAGAGGCGCATCCCGGGATCCATACGCTCACCGTCCATACTCCCGTCCTCGACCTGAACCCCTGCTCGATCAATCCCGACGTTGCGGATGTCTCGGTTGCGTGGGCGGTCCGGTCCCTTGAGATGGCGCAGGCGCTCGGGGCAACGGTGCTTACCGTCCACCCGGGGAGGAGGACGGCCAAACGCCCGCCGGGCGAGGCGGATTTTGCACGGTTCGACCACTACATCGGGACGCTCCGCGAGGCGGCGCTCAGGGATTCGGTCACGGTCGCGATCGAGAACATGGAGCCCGCGGTCAACACCCTGATCTGTACGCCGGAGCGGATGCGCGAGGTGCTCGACCGCGAACCCTGGCTGAAGTTCACGCTCGACACCTCCCATGCCCTTGCAGCCACGGAAGAGACCGTGATGGAGTATATCGATCTCTGCGGCGACCGGCTTGCAAACGTCCACATCAGCCGGGCGGAGAACGGCCGGCTCCACTACCCTCTCGACAACAGCCCGGTCATCGGCAGGATCCTTGAAACGCTCCGCGACCACCGGTATTCGGGAGGGCTGATGCTTGAGATCGACGACCTCAACTTCGGCCACCCGGTATCCGCTTCCGAAAAGATCGCCGTGCTGTCCCGGGACAACGCATTCATGCGGGCATGCATGGCACCCTGATCGGCCACCTGCTGCAGTCCGTTGGTTTTATTAAATCACGTCCCCCATACTTTGGATGTAAGACAGACTATGAATCAAGGTACTGGCGTGTTTTTGCACGGCGTGAAAAAGGATGATTGAAGACTTTTTTTATCTTGTGCTCTTTATCATCTGCGTCGTGCTTTCTGCATTTTTTTCAAGTTCGGAAGTTGCCCTGATCTCGATCACGAAAGCGAAGGTCAGGACGCTCACAAACGATAACAAGCCCGGAGCAGCAGCGCTTGCGAAGCTCAAGGAGAACCCGGATCACTTCCTGATCACGATCCTTATCGGGAACACCGTTGTAAACATCGCAGCCGCCGCCATAGCGACTGCTATTGCTATCAGTGTCTTTGGGAATATCGGGGTCGGGATCGCAACCGGGGTGGTCACCATCATCCTGTTGATCTTCGGTGAGATCGGCCCCAAGATCTATGCGTCCCGTGCCTCAGATACCTATGCCCGTGCCGTCGCGCCGGTCATCCTCGCCATGTCCCGGGGCCTCTCCCCGGTGATCTGGGCCATCGAGAAGGTAAGCCCCTCGCTCGGCCTTAAAAAAGAGGATGCCGAACCTGCGGTGACCGAAGAGGAGATCAAGGAATGGATCGATGTGGGAAAAGAGGAGGGCACGATCGAGCAGGACGAAAAGGAGATGCTCTACTCGGTCTTAGAGTTCGGGGACACGACCGCCCGCGAGATCATGACGCCCCGCGTCGATGTGATCGCCATGGAAGATACGACAACCATCCCCGAGGCGATCCGGATCTTCAATGAGACCGGCTTCTCCCGGATCCCGGTGTACCACGAACAGCTCGATAACATCACCGGGGTTTTGAACGTCAAGGATGTCTTCTCCGCGATGGTCTCGAAAAGGAAGGATATCTCGATAAAAGAGATCATGTACGACCCGACCTTTGTCCCCGAGACAAAGAAGATCGACGATTTGCTAAAGGAACTCCAGGTCCACCGGGTGCAGATCGCGGTCGTGATCGATGAGTACAGCAGTTTTGTCGGGATTGTCACGGTCGAGGACATCCTTGAGGAGCTCGTCGGCGATATCATGGACGAGTACGACAAGGAAGAGCCGGATGTGCAGACGATCTCCGAGGGTGTCTACGTGCTCGACGCCCAGATGTGGGTGGATGACATCAACGAGGACTTAAAAATCGGGCTGCCCACAAGCGAGGCGTACGAGACCGTAGGGGGTCTTTTAATCGACCGGATCGGCCACATCCCCCAGCACCCGGGCGAGAAGGTGGAGATCGAGGCCGGCAGGATCACGCTTGTCGTGATGCAGATGCACGGGCGGCGGATCGTGAAGATCAAATGCGTTGTGCGCCCGGAACCGTTGGACAAGGATGATCGCGAAGCAGAGAAGTGAGGTACCATGCCAAAGCGGATTGTTGTCGTTGCATCGGGACGGGGATCGAACTTCCAGGCCATCGTCGGGGCGCTCCAGCGCGGGGCAATTCCTGCACAATGCGTGGCGCTTGTCACCGACAACCCGAAAGCCTATGCGATCGAGCGGGCAACCACTGCAAAGATCCCGGTCGTTGTCGTCGATTACGGTGCGTATGCGACCCGGGAGCTCTACGAGCAGGAGCTCCTTAAAGCGCTTGGGGAGGCAAAGCCGGACCTTGTGGTTCTCGCCGGGTACATGCGCATCCTCGGGTCGGCAATTGTCCGGGAATATGCCGGGAAGATGATCAATATCCACCCGGCGCTGCTTCCCAGTTTCACCGGCCTCCATGCGCAGAGGCAGGCGCTGGAACACGGGGTAAAACTGGCAGGCTGTACTGTGCACTTCGTGGACGAGAGCCTTGACGGCGGCCCGATCATCCTCCAGCGCTGCGTCCGGGTGCTGGACGACGATGATGAGGACACGCTCGCAAACCGCATTCTCATCCAGGAGCACATCGCGCTCCCCGAGGCAGTCCGCCTCTTCTGCGAAGACCGGCTCACCATCGACGGCCGGAACGTCCGGGTCCGGATGTAATGCGGGACAGGCGGCCCGAAAACACCCCGGCCCGGCCGTCCGCGTCCCTTTAATATCCCGGGCGGCAATAGTATGACATCCCTGCAAGGGCAGGCATTACCGACTATGAAGGA
>JAQWDG010000102.1 GCA_028705545.1 Methanoregula sp.
CCCTGTCGGCCCGGCCCATGAGTGGGGGGTGACCCCCTCATGAGAAAAAAGAAGGGGGGGGTAGGGGGTACCCCCTCCCCCCAGAACTCACCCCTCATGGCTCCGTGCAGCAGGGTCAGCAGCAGGGATCTGCAAAACAACGGGAAACTTTCAATTCCCCGGAGTCCTACCGTATCGTATCCATGCCCGCCATCGTCCGCCGTGCCACACCCGCCGATACCGGAGCCCTCTTCGCGCTCGGCACCGCCGAACCGGCCTTTGGCGTCAGCCCCGCGATCCGGTTCTACGAGCGCCGGGAACTCGAAGAGTGGATCGCTGCACCAAAAGAGAACCTCCTCTTCGTGCTGGACGAAGGAGGGGAGATCGCCGGGTTCCTCTTCTGCAAGATCATGTCCTCGCACTGGGCGTATCTCGATAACTTTTACGTCCGGCCGGTGAGCCGCGGAAGGGGATACGGGCGGCTCCTGATGGATGCCCTCCTTCACCAGCTCAAAAACCTGGGGATTGCATACCTCTCCACGCTCGTCGATAAACAGGATCCCTTCCTTACCGGCTATTTCGGAAGATGCGGCCTTGTTGCTGAAAAGACCTACGTCTGGCAGGAACGGTTCGTGGAATAACCTGCCGGAAAAAAAGGATTATATCTGGATCAGTTCGTAATCGCGGCTGCCCATCCCGAGTTCCTCGGCATACCGGAGCTGGCGCGGACCGTCGGTGTTCGGCCGCATCCCGGCAAATTTGTCGTCGCCTGGATCGTGGTGGTGGGTAAGGAAGGATTCTTTAAAGCCCGGCTGCTTGTTCACGAGATCGCAGGCCGCCGCATCGATTGCCACCGGGTCTGTGGAGGCAAGAATGCCGATGTCCGGCACGATCGAGGCATCGCTCCACGGCACGCAGTCGCAGTCCGGCGTGATCCGGGTAAGGAAACTGATATAGCCCACCCGGCCTTCCTTTCCCTTCACCGCACCGTACGCGTACTCGACCATCCGTTCGGTAAAGAGCGGGATCTCGGTCTCCCAGTCGATATCGATGGCACGGGACGGGCAGACCGTCATGCACTCGAAACAACCGATGCAGAGGTTCTTGTCGATAACGGATTTCTTGTCCACAAGCGTGATCGCCGATTTCGGGCAGACCCGCGTACATTTCCCGCAGCCGATACAGAGATCGCGTATCGAATAGGGCTTTGCCTGGTGCTGGTCGCGCTTCCCCGCAGGCGGGGCGCAGCCCATCCCGAGGTTTTTAATTGCCCCGCCAAAGCCGGCGACTTCGTGGCCCTTGAAATGCGTCATGACGATCATGCTGTCCGCTGCAACGATATCCCCCGCAACCGTGACCGTGCTGAAATGTTTTTTCTCGATTTCCACCTGTGCGGTGTTCTTTCCGCACAGGCCGTCCGCGATTATCACCGGCGCCCCGACCACCGCGTAGTCGAAACCGTGAAGGACTGCCGTCGTAATATGGTCGACCGCGTTCGAACGGCTCCCCAGGTACAGCGTGTTCGTGTCCGTTACAAACGGCAGGGCGCCTGCCGCCTTTGCCTTCTCCACGACCTGCCGGATAAAGACCGGGCTGATGTAAGAGTCGTTCCCCTTCTCGCCGAAGTGAAGTTTTATCGCGGTCCTGTCCTGCGTATGGATACAGGAAGACAGCCCCGCCGCATCGAAGAGCTTTCGTACTTTTGCTTCGGTACTATCCTCGGGCGACCGTGCCCGGAGGCTGGCAAACCAGACCTTGCTTTTCATGCCGGATTATCCCTGATCCGGGGTTGGCGTCACAGGTATTCAAGAGTTCGTATCCGGGGCTCAGACCATCGTGTCGAGGTTGCGCCGGCGGAACCTGTCCTTGTTGAACCGTTTTATCTCGCGTGCCCGTTCGAAATACTGGCGCGAGAGATCGTCCCGTCCCATTTCCTGTACGCAGATCCCCATGTTGTTCCACGCACTCGCGTTCTGGGGGTTCTTTTCCAGCAGCCGGTTGTAGGTTTCCACCGCAGCCGAGAGGATCTTGTTATCGTCCCGTAATATCCCGATCTTCTGGAGCGTTTCGGCGCAGGAGAATAGGATCTCCTCATCGAGGGGGGCAAGTTCGAGTGCCCGTGCGATGGATTCGACTGCCTCTTCGTTCTTCTCCAGTGCCCGTAAACAGATGCCCCGGTCGTGCCATGCATAGGCATGCGAGGGATCGACCTCCAGCGCCTGGTCGAACGCGGCAATTGCCTCCTCGAACCGGTTCTCCCGGTAATAGAGCCGGAGACCTTCGAGGTAGAATGCCTTTGCCCGGCCAAGGAGCCGGTCGAACATCTTCCCCTGCCCCTGCGGGGTCTCCGTCTTTTGGGCCCCCTCGTCACCGGTACCTGCTGCGGCCTGTTTCCGGAGCAGGTCCGGCCCGAGGGTATGGGTGATATCCCGGACCGACCCGAGTATCCCGATAAAGATCCCCCGCCCGTCCGTTAAGGGGGCGGCCTTCATCCAGAGGATACGTTCTTCCCCGTCGGGGCCGGGGGCTTTTGTCCATGCCGTTACCGAGCCGGCGTTCCGTTCGATGATCGTAAAGTTGTTCTTTTGTATGACCGGGTCTTCCTCAAAGACCATGTCGGGGAGCATCGGGGCCTTGCGGCCGAGGAAGGGGACCGCGTACTCGTACTCTTTTTTCCCGACCATGGACGAAGCCGGGACTCCCGAAAGTTCGGCGATCCCCGCATTCCACGCGATCACCCGGCCGTCGCGGTCGAGGGCAAATGCGGGGTCCCTGAAGAACTGTACCGTATCGATCAGGACTTTCTGGGCATTGCCAAGCCCTTTACCCACCAGTTTTCCCTCAACGGCCCGGCGGATCATGTGCACCATCTCGCGGAGCTGGGGCTGGATCTCCTCGCCTTTTTTTAAGAAAAAGTTCGCGCCGTTATTGAGGGCCTCGATTGCGGCATACTCCCTCCCGACCCCGGTAAAGATGATCACCGGGGTGGTATCCCCCTTGGAGCGGAGGATTTTTAAAAACTCGATCCCGTTGATATCCGGCATATCGTAGTCGACAATGATAGCATCGAACGACTTTTTCGAGAGCTCTGCCAGGGACTCTTTTGCCGAAGACGAAGACGTGACCTCCATGTCCCCGAACCGTTCGAGGAACAGCCGGGTAACGTTGCGCACTTCCTCCTCATCGTCAACGATAAGAACCGAGAGCATGGCCTGCCGCACTTGTGCGATGATTAGATGGCAAATAATAAAAGGAGTATGTATTTATTTCCGCTTTCCCAGTTCGTGGTCGAGCATGAAAAGGTGGCCGGGCACGTCCCCCACGGTCTTGATCTTCTCGCAGATCGTGGCGGCATTTGCTTCTTCTTCCACCTGTTCCTTTACAAACCACTGGAGCATCTCGAACGTTGCATGGTCCTTTTCTCTTACTGCAAGTTCCACGAGGGCATCGATCATGCCGGTGACCTTCTGTTCGTGGGCGTAGACCTCCTCGAAGATCTTGCCGGCGGACGACCATTTTGCCTTCGGGGCCTCGATCGCTTCGAGCTGAACCTTTCCCTGCCGGGCAACAACGTAATCGTAGATCTTCATCGCATGGTTCCGCTCTTCGCCGGACTGCACGAGCATCCAGCCGGCAAACCCTTTTAAGGTCTGGGTCTCGAACCAGGCAGACATGCCTAAGTAGAGATACGATGAATAAAGTTCGCGGTTGATCTGCCGGTTCAACGCATCTTCCATGGTCTTTGACAGCATTGTTGGACAACCTCCTTGGTATGCGATGTGGTTGGTTTGGTTTTTAATAAGGGTATCGCAGATGACAATCGCGGTGCCCGGTTGATTCGTCGGACACCAATGCAAAATCCCCAACCGGAAAAAATAAAAAAAGGAGAAGACGACCGGTTATTTCCTGACGTGCCGGCTTTCTTCCTTGATGTCCAGGATGATCTCCAGCTCAAGCGACTTTGCGTAGGCGATCTCTGCCTCTTCGCTCTTCCCGGTCTCTTCCAGGCAGATCCCCCGGATATACCATGCCGATGCATCGTTTGCATTCAGGGTAACGGCCCGGGTCGCTGCCGCAAGGGCCGGGACGTACTGTTCGAGCTGGTAAAGGGCGAGCGCCTTTTTTGAAAGGGCGTCCTCATAATTGGGATTGATCGCAAGCGCGAGATCGCAGTCAGCGACCGCAGCGGCGTATTCCCCCATCTCACTTTTTATCGCAGCCCGCAGGGTATAGCCGGCCGTGTTTTTTGGTTCGAGAAGGATCGCCTGGCCTGCATAGGCAAGCGCCTCCTTATATTTCGTCTGTTTCAGATAGCTTTCCGCCCGTTTCAGGAACCGGGCTGCCTGACTTTCCGGCACGGTTGCGTCACCTCCCACCGCTGACTGGTTGTTCCTGTGTTTTGTATGCCATCATCTGCCCCCTTTTACGTTCTGGTCTTCGATAAGGTCCCCAAAGATCCTTGTAAGAGCCTCCCGCTCGTAGGCTTCCGATTTGTCCAGTGCATTGAGCAGGTGTTTGGGCTTCTCCCAGATAAACCAGTCCTTCATCGTCATGTATGCAATGAGTGCGTTGGTCATGTTGACCCCGGATTTATAGAGATCGGCAAAATAATCCAGACTGATCTCGCCGTTCCAGTCAATCCGCAGGTATCGTTCCATGATCTCCAGCATGTTGTCGCCAAAAACCTTGGACTGGTACCAGGCTGTGTGCGTCCAGCGGGTGGTCAGCATCTCTTTTACTTCGAGGTGGTCGAACTTTTTCATCTGGGGGATGTTTATGACCGGCATGAGCTTATCCGAGGGAAGTGTCTTAGCCAGGTAGAGGTCCCGGGCATAGAACATGGACTTGTCGAGCACGAAGTACCTCCGGGGGATAATCTCCATCATGTCCGACATCTCGTCCATGTCCTTCTTGCCGTCTTTTAAGAGGATATAGAGCTGGGTCTTACGGAGCTGCTCCATGCGGTGGTAGACTCTGGCATTCACTATCGGGTTCCAGGGGAGTTCGCTGATGTCCTCGTGGAACTGCCGGTAGAGCATAAAAAGCATCTCGATGAGCTTGTTTACCGGGAGCTTCTTGTCCTTCTTTACCTCGTCTTTTAAGGCATCGAGGTAGATCTGGCGCATTCCCCGGTATACCGACTCCGGGTTAAACGAACAGACAAGGTACCCGCCTTTTTCTGCCGCTGCACCCTTGACGAGCAGGTACGTGCACTGCTTTGCAATCACGAAATCCTTTAAAAGACCGATATAGTTTGCAGGGAAGATGATGACATTCTTGTCCACATTATAGGTGTAGACATCGATGAGTGTCCCTGCCGGTGCCGCCTCTGGTTTGCGCAAAAGGGTGATCTCGGTATCGAGCAGGCGTTCAGCTTCGGCTATATACCTGCGGATGGGCTTTGAGAGGGGCATGTTGGTCTTCATGACCGGACACACACCCCGCGGCGATACGTCATGCGGGTTAGTACCTGCATCGCGTAAAGGTTACCCTGAATACAAAAAAACGTTAGGATTTGTGGTGTTGCCGACAGGGACCTTCCCGGTTTAGCACTTACCGCTTGCGGGGCCCGGCGAGCGAATGGATGAAACCGGTGAAGGGGTTTTGCTTTTTGGGCCGGAAAACACCCTGGTTGACGTATTTCACGTCTTCGATCGAGAAGAATGCACCGGGATTGGTCACCTCGATGTGCCGGGTGATCCTCGGGACATCGTCGCGGTTGACAAGCGAGATGATCATCTTTACCCCGCCCCGGGCGCCTTTGGCATCAAGAATGGTGGAACCGTAGTTTTCCGCCTGCAAAAACTGCTGGATCGCCTCGCCGCTGCCATCGGTCGTGATGATGCGCATGATGACCATGCCGATCGAAAGTTTCTCCTCGATGACAAGGCCCACATAGGTCCCGAGGGCATATCCAAAGGCATAGGCAAGGAAGTACGAGATGTTGGAGAGGTTATTGAGCACCCCGACTATGGCGAGCAGCCAGATGATGATCTCGAAGAACGCGATCACCGGGGCGAGATACTTCATGCCCTTAGAGAGAAAGATGATCCGAAGCGTCTCCATGCAGACGTTTGCGACCTGGGCGAGGAAGATGAGGATCGGCAGGATGAGCCAGTTTAAAAGATCGGGGCTGACGAGATAGAACGCCATAACGTACGCCTTTGTGTCGGTCAAAGGATGGACCGGACGACGGTGACTGATGCTAAATTGCAAATCATATGCTGTCGCAGGTATATCTAGATTATGGGGAAAATACCTCAAAAAAGAGAAATCCGGGGAGATATGACCGATCGCGCGGAGGAGGATGCCCGGTTAGGCAGTCCCCACTCCGCCCGGCTCGTTCAGGCGTACTTTGCCGGGTCGGCGTCGAACTTCTTCTTGCAGCCCGGTGCACAGAAGTAATACTTCTTTCCCTTGTACTCGCTCGTGAACTTTGCCGTCTTTTCATCGACGGTCATTTTGCAGATCGGATCGATTGCCATG
>JAQWDG010000007.1:0-21218 GCA_028705545.1 Methanoregula sp.
GTTTTTGATCTTTCCCTCTTTTTTTACCCGGTCAAGGAACGCGAGCACACCGAGGTCCCGCATCTTTTTCCAGCTCTCGCCGGTCATGCTGTGGAGCAGGTAGTAGTCGATGTGATCGGTCCCGAGCGTTGCCAGCTGGCGGGAGAGGATCCGGTCCATGTCGGCAGCGTCGCGGACCTCCCAGTGGGGGAGTTTTGTTGCGATCCGCACCTTTTCCCGGTAGCCGTCGCGGAGGGCTTTTCCGAGGATCTGCTCGCTTTTGCCGAAGTGGTACGCAGGGGCCGTGTCGAGGTAGTTCACCCCGAAATCGATGGCGTGACGGATCTGGCGGATGGCCTTTTCTTCGTCAACCCTGCCGGACTTTGAGGGTAATCGCATACAGCCGAAGCCGAGGATGGAGAGTTTGTCGCCGGTTTTTGGGACGGTACGGTACAGCATCATCTCACCTTTTTATAAATTGACTGGTCAGTCAGTACGTCTGCATACCCGGTATTTAGCACCTGCGGTCTGGTGTATCCCGCAGATTTCCGTCTGTCCTGATTTGTGATCCTTCGTGCGGCCAAATGAAATTGCGGGAATCCTGCCTGCATTAGCAAACCCTTACGATTCCTCCCGCCGCCCCCGTCAGGAAGCCCCTAAGGGGGGTAATTACTGAAGAAAGGGCATGCGGGAATCTGCCCCGCCGTGCCCTGTGAGGAGCCCTGAGGCGGGGAGGAATCGCTCCCGTTTCGTGAATTCCTGACTCTTCAGTTTCAATACAACTCTTTCAAGTCTGATCAATGGTAAGGGGCTACCCTCCTTCACGCACACGAAAGGGAGGGGGGCCCTTTCACAATCCAGCGACCCCCCATGGGGTTCCCCTCCCGACCGAAAAAAAAAATCGCCGCCCCGCTCTTTTTTGTAAAGGGGTACCCCCTACCCCCCTTCCCAAATCCGTCCGGCGTGACAAACCGGACTTTTGTCACATGGCAATGTGATAATCACATCATCATGTGATAATCGCATGTACATGTGACAACCGGATTCCGGATTTTTTTCCCAAAGGCCACCCCCCTCCCCCCTACCACCCGCTCACAAAAAATACCGGACCCCCCTCCCCTCAGGAAAACAAAAAGAGGAGACCTCCTGCTCCCCAGCTCCGTACCGCGGGATATTTGTATTCCGGGCCCGTTCATGGATATATGAAAACCGGGTGCCTCTGCCTCGCTGTCCTCATTCTTGTTGCGCTGCTTGCCGCGTGCGGGTGTACTGCACCGGTCTCGTCAGGAAACGGAAACACTGCCGGTACACCTGCCGTTACGGCAACAGATGCCGGCATCCGCATTATCACCGAGGAGCAGTACCCGTTCAATTATGCAGGTCCAAACGGGACGGTGACCGGGCAGGCAACGGACGTGGTCAGGGGGATTCTCTCCCGGTTAAACCAGACCGCAAATATCACAATCCTTCCCTGGAGCGAGGGCTACAGCCTTGCCCGGGCCGGCCCGGGTGTGGCGCTCTATTCAACCGTCAGGACTGACGACCGTGAGCATCTTTTCAAATGGGTAGGCCCGGTCTCGTCCTATGATTACATCATATATGCCAGAAACGACAGCATGTTTAAAATTAACAGTCTCGAATCCGTAAAAAAGGCCGGCCGGATCTGTGTGGTAAAGGATGACTTCCGGCACCAGTTCCTGCTGGAGAACAACTTTACCAACATTACAACCACAGGGAGCGATAACGAATGCATCCGGCAGCTGCTGGCCGGGTCGGCCGATCTCTGGCTGGGGAGCAGCGTGAATGCACGTGAAACCGCACGAAACGAAGGGATCGATCCCTCTTCGTTCCATGAAGTCTTCCCTGTCAGGACCGTCCAGACCTATATTGCATTCAGCCCGGATACCCCGGACAGCGTGATCGGCGCCTGGCAGGGAGCACTCGATACGATGAAGAGCGACGGTACCTTTGCAGAGATTGAGCGGCAGTATGGCATGGCAGGCACCGTTTCGGCAGCCGTCCCTGCATCGGCCGATGCCGTGGCTGACCAGGCCGTAAACGCCATGGTTGCAACGACCGACGGCCAGATGAAAGCCATCCTGCGCCCCTACGAGGTGCTGGCACTGACCGATGAGGCCCGGTCCGGGGAATGGAACCGGATCCAGCCGCTGCTTGCAGCCCTTATGAACAAGGAACCGGATACCTGGCTCTGGTATGCCCGGCCTGACGGGTCCTATTATGCCGTGGCCGAGGGGCTGACCAGCGCGAACCTCAGGAGCAGGTCGTATTTCCCGACCGTGCTTGCCGGGAAAGAATCGGTCGGAACCGTGGTTGTAAGCCATAACACCGGGAGAAACGCCGGGATCGTTGCGGTGCCCGTACTAAAGGACGGCACTGTAACCGGCGTGCTTGGGGCATCGGTGTATCTCGATACGCTGACCGACAGCCTGCGGGCAGATATCCCTGAACCGTTTGTGTTTTACGCAATAGACTCCGAAGGCAAATTCGCCCTCCATTCCGACAAGGGACAGATATCCCGGGATATTACGACGATCGGACCGGACACCTCGTTCGGGAAGGCGATTACTGGGATACGCACCGGATACTCCGGGCGGGTGGAATACGAGGATGGCGGTGTCCGGTATATCGCAAATTTCCGGACTGCACCACTGACATCGTGGAAATGCGTGGTTGCCTGGCCGGCGGGGAACAGTACTATCGGGGCCTGATCAGGCATTCCCCTCTTTTTTCCCGGACAGTTCCCTTCGATAAAATCCTCTGCGGTTCAC
Source organism: Methanoregula sp. (assembly GCA_028705545.1). Classification (GTDB taxonomy): domain Archaea; phylum Halobacteriota; class Methanomicrobia; order Methanomicrobiales; family Methanospirillaceae; genus Methanoregula. The sequence continues at coordinate 2,769 of JAQWDG010000007.1, forward strand.
GGGTTTACCGGGAATACCACAATCCCCCTTCACCGGGATGGTAAAAACCCTGTTTTTCTCACGATACATCACGTTACCATCCGGTTGAGGGTATCTTTCCCGGGGAAGAGATTCAAATCCCGGTAAAATGAAAAACACAATACGATTATGAGGTCTCCTGTGACACCCGCTCCTGTACCCGGACCTTCCGGTACTGCCATTGCCGTCGACCTCGGGGCGACCAACCTCCGGGTCGCACTTGTCACGAGCACCGGTACGATCGAACAGGTACGGGTGTCACGGCTCCCAAAAGACCTGCCGGATGCACAGGTCATTACCGATCAGATCGTCCGCGAGATCCGCGCACTTGCACCCGGTAAGGAACTATCAAAGGCCGCAGGAATCGGCATCGGCGCTGCCGGGCCGGTGGACAGCACCCGCACCGCGATCGTGCATCCTCCCAATATCCCCCTCGACAAAATCCCTCTTGCAGGCCCCCTGTCCGAAGAATTCGGTCTCCCGGTGCGCCTCGCAAACGACTGCTGCACCGGCCTGTTGGGCGAGGCGTACTATGGCGAAGGCCTGCGCTCCGATAATTTCGTATATGTGACGCTCTCGACCGGCATCGGGGCAGGGATCCTCTCCAAAGGGCACCTTGTCCTTGGCCGCGACGGTAATGCCGGGGAGATCGGCCATGTCTTTGTAGACGAAAAATACGATCTTGTCTGCGGGTGCGGGGGAAGAGGGCACTGGGAGGGCTATGCCTCCGGCCGGTTCCTCCCCCGGTTTTACCGGGCGTGGCAGGAAAGAAACGGGATCGATCCCGGCAGGACACCGGTGAATGCGGCTGAGGATATCTTTGCTGCCATACGAAAGGAGAAAGACCCGGGAGCCCACCCGTTCGTCTCCGAGCTCGGGAGGATCAATGCCCGGGGTGTCTCGGACATTATCGTTGCCTACGACCCGGACACCATCGTCTTCGACGGTTCCGTTGCCCTCAAAAACCCCGACCTCGTTCTTGGACCCATCCTCCGGTTCATGGACCGGTACCTGCCGGAGCCAAGGATCGTGACAAGCCCCCTGAACGGACGGGCCCCGCTCCTTGGCGCGGCGATCATTGCCCGGGGATACGAGACCCGGTTCGGATCGGTAGAGTACTGATCGTTTTCGGGATCGGTGTCCCAAAAAAGGCCATCCTGCGGGATTTTTTTCAGACAGGAACGATGAAAGAAAAGGATCCGAAAGGATTGTGAAGAAACCAAAAAAAATTATTTTGGGGGGTTTTTTGCCAGTCCTGCCGCTTCCGATTTCGGGACGCTTTTGAGCATCTCCTCGCGGAACGTGGAAAATTCCAGTTCGTCGAGCTGTTCGGACAGCAGCCGCCCGCTCCATGCCCTGCGGTACACCCAGTCGATGATCCGGTCCACCGCAAAGAGCACCTGTTCCTCGGTCTCCACGGTTAAAAGTTCCCTTCCCACCTTCGGGTGGCGTCCCCGCCGGCCGCCGACCGTAATGAGGTAATGGGTATGGAGCGATTTGAGCAGGTTGAACGAGCAGGACTTGACGCACATCCCGCACTGTACGCACTTGTCGTCGCTGAGTTCGGAGATCCCGTTCCGGATCATTATTGCCGATTCCTTGCAGTAATAGACGCAGGAGCCGCACCCGGTACAGAGACCGGGCGTACGGATCGGGCGGATCCTTCCGATGATCCCGATCTCGTTTAACATCGGGCTCATGCAGGCATTCGGGCACCCGGAGATCGCAATGCGCATCTTGACCGGCATGGCCTTCCCGAAAAGGCTCTTATCGAGCTTTTTTGCAAGCGAGCCCGTATCGATATTGGCAAATTTGCACCGCTCGATCCCGGGACAGGCGATGATATTGACAACTTCGTCCTTCTCCGACCCTACCGGGGTCCCGTTCTTTTCGAGCTGGACTGCCATTCTTTTGAGCTTTGCCGGGTCGACATGCGGGATCTCGATTGTCTGGCGGGTGGTACAGTGAACCACACCGGTACCGTACTTTTTTGCGATCCTGGCGATCCCCCGGAGCTGCTCTGCGGTCAGGAGACCGGCAGGTGCACGGACTCGGACCGTGCTGAGATCGGGGTTGCGCTCGGTGATCACCCCGCCTCTCATATGGATGCCAAACTGGTATTGCATTACTTGTACTGGTGGAAATACTAGGGTATTAAGGATCGGATTTTACCTAAAGCAGCTCCGCTGCATTCACTGGAATATTTTCATTACCGGGGGATTTACGGCACAGACGATATTTACGCTCACGGGATCGTTGTGCACATCCCGTGTCCCTGCCTTAAAAAGCGGATAACGCATACCGGTCCGCTTCGTAAACAAACCCTCATATCCTCCATAGTGCAATCGTTGATCCATGAGCACGATCCTCCGGCGGCAGATCCTCAGGAAGTGCGGCGGCATGGACATCCCGCTCGTGGGATTTGCTCCCGCGGACCGCTGGAACGACCCGCCGTTTTTACCGTGGGTTCCCGAAGCCTTCCGACCGGCCGGTATTTTCCCCGGGACAAAATCGGTAATCGTGATCGGTTTTCCCGTCAGCCTGCCCGTCGTCGATACCGCGCCGTCCATCTGGTACCACGAACTCTACCGGACGATCAACGCCGAACTCGATTCCTGCGCCTACCGCCTTGCCACGTTCCTTACCGGAAAAGGCTATCCTTCGGTTTCAATCCCCCGCGACGGGTACGGCTCGATCGGTGTCCTTAAGGAAAAACCGGTTGCGTTTTTCTCCCACCGGCATGCCGCGTACTGTGCCGGCCTCGGGAATTTCGGGGTCAACAACATGCTCCTTACCCCGGAATACGGGCCGAGGGTCCGGTTCACTTCGATCCTGACAACCGCTGACCTTCCCGCCGATCCCGTTCTGGGAGAGCCCCTCTGCATCCGGTGTATGCGGTGCGTAACGGTTTGCCCCGTAAACGCGATCCACAAAGGCGATTACCCGCAGGAACTTACCGACAAAAAAGCCTGCGCCGCCCGGTCCGAAGAGCTCTTCAGGCGATCCCTTTCCCCGTGCGGGTGCTGCATCAAAGTCTGCCCGGTCGGAAAAGACCGCGGGCAGTACGGACGGGAGGATATGAAAATGTATGACGATGAAAGCCCGGTCTCCGTGCCGTACCGGCGCATACGGGACCATGTGCGGTCCTATGGATCGAAGTAACCGGTTCACTCAAGACAAAAAAGGCAGATGCAGCCTGCCCCTGCCCTTGAGAATTATGCAGGCTCTCCTTTTGGCATGGCCCGAAGGGACATAACGAGGAAATACCCGACCACGCCGAACGTGATGATCGGCGATACGAAACTGGGGATCGCAAAGCCGAAACTGTCGAGGATCATGATGATCCCGAGACAGAAGATCGAGTACATTGCGCCATTCTTGAGGTACTGGTATTTCTTGATCGAGTCAACGTTCCGGACCGTGATCTCCCGCACGATCAGCGCACCGATGCCGTTGCCGACGATGATGAGCGGGACCGCCATCGTGAACGCGAAGGCCCCGAGCACCCCGTCGATCGAGAAGGTCGCGTCGATGATCTCCAGGTAGAAGATCTTGCTGATGTCGGAGAGGTCGCCCGATACCATTTTGCGTTCCTGTTCTTCGGCATTCTGCCGGAACCCGTGGACGATAAAGAAGGCCGTCGACCCTATCACCGCCCCAAAGGCCATCATCGGATCCCGGCCCAGGGCCAGCCAGACGATCGCGGCAAGGATAATGGAGACGATGGCAAAGAACCAGACACCTTTCGTGGCGAAAAACCGCTCCCCCCGCAGCCCGAAGTTCTTGTCCTCTAAAAAGAGCCAGTGGAAGAAGAGGAAGACAAGGAACGTGCCGCCGCCGACAAGGAGCATGGGGGCGGACTGTTCGATGGCAGCAATGACCGCGGGATCGCTTGAGAAGGTCGCGGTGAGCGCCCCGACCGGCCCAAGCGCCGGGGTGGACATCCAGACAATCAGCCACGGCAGGACGCCCCGGATCACAAAGACGGCAAAGAGCAGGCCCCAGAGCAGGAACCAGCGGCGCGCTTTTTGCGACATGGTCGAGAGGACTTCAGCGTTGATGATGGCATTGTCTATGCTTGTGATCGTCTCGAACAGGCAGAGGCCGGCGACAATGAGGATGATGGAAAGGATATCCATGGAACACCATCAGTTTGTCGTATTCCGGTATAAAACCTTACGAACCCGGTCTGTTCTGCCGGGCCATGATCATAGTATAAAAAGATGGACTGCTCACCGGATCGTTACTGCAAATCTGTCTTTTGAGATGACCCTGTTTGCCTGAAGAAAAACAGTCATTTTCTGCATCTGTTGAATCGGTGCGGTGCCGGATCTTCAATATCATTGAGGATAGTCCGCATCCGAGCATATGGGCCCCGCGCTTCAACATCTTCATGAGCCTGCTCATCGTCCTCAACATCTCTGCCGTGATCCTTGAATCCGTGCAGAGCCTTGCCGATGCGTACAACCCGGTCTTTGTAGCAGTCGATGTAGTGTCCGTGCTGATCTTTACCGTTGAATACATACTCCGGCTCTGGACCTGTACGCTCAATCCGAAATTCCAGGCGGCAATGACCGGCCGCGTGCGGTTCGCACTCACCCCCATGGCCATCATCGACCTGCTCGCCATCCTGCCGTTCTACCTGCCGATGGTAATCCCGGTCGATCTCAGGATGCTGCGGGCCCTGCGTCTCATGCGCCTCGTGCGGATCCTCAAGATCGGACGGTATTCGGAAGCGGCAAAGACCTTCCAGAAAGTGCTCGTCAACAAGAAAGAGGAGATCCTCCTTGCCCTCCTGATCCTGCTCATCGTTCTTGTCTTCTCATCGAGCCTGATGTATACGGTAGAACACGATGCCCAGCCGGACAAGTTCCCCGATATCCCGCATGCGATGTGGTGGGGGATCGTGACGCTTGCGACCGTGGGGTATGGCGACGTGTACCCCATAACTCCGCTCGGGCAGTTCCTCGGCGGCATCGTCCTTATCGTGGGAATCGGGGTGTTTGCCCTGCCGACCGGTATCTTTGCCTCCGGGTTCATCGATGTGATCAACGAACGCCGGCAAAAGATTGTATATGTCTGCCCGTACTGCGGGAAACACCACGATGCCGAAGGGAACAAGGTAGATCCCGACACCCCGCCGTCCGGTAAACCGGACGAGTCGCGGGAGCCGGCATCGCCATCCGATCACTGACCCCTTCTTTTCTCCCCCTTTTTCCCCTCTTTTTCATCAGCCTCCCGACACATCTCAACCGGCTGGCTTATGATGCGGGAATGTCCATCCCCTTGTACAGGACCGGTGCACCATGGCCTTTGAATGCGAACAGTGCGGGGAGTGTTGCAGCCATCTCGGGCTTGTCCACAGTATCGCAGAGGACCGCGGGAACTACGAGTTCGTGGTCTTCAACCGGTACACGAACGAGTCGGATGTCGTGACCGTGGACCCGGACAAGCATGCCCTCTACGATGACAAGAGCATCTTTGCCGCACTCCCCGAGGCGTGCCCGTTCTTCCGCCACCAGCCGGGCTCGGATAAAGCGTTCTGCACGGTACACCTCACCCGGCCGGATATCTGCCGGGACTATGGCTGCTGGAGGATGCTGATCGTGAACAGGGCTGGCCAGAGAGCGGGAAGGATTATGTTTGCACGGTACCTCTGTTCGGAAGACCCGCTCGTGACGAGAATTTTCGAGAAGTGCATCGACCCGGTCAAAGAGCTGGACGATGCAAAGTGGGACGAGCTGGTTATCCGTGTGCTGACCGGACACGGGTACACGGTCCGGAAGTGACGGGGCCGTTCCGCAAGATACCGGAGACGGGGGTACCCCCTGCCTGCCCGGCAACTGGGGTGGGGGGTGATCCCCCCTTGTGAAAAAAAGATGTGGGGGGGTAGGGGGTACCCCCCTCCCCCACTTGCCCGGAAAAAACAGTATTTTTTGCATGACCATAGCCAGCGGTTCGCGTGGAACTGCCGTCGTGAACATGGGGGTTAGCGGAGTCCCGGGGCGTTTTCGCGTGCCGGCCCGTCCGGGAAGATAGGTGGGGGGGTGATCCCCCCCGTAAGAAAAAAGAGGGGGGTGGGTAGGGGGTACCCCCTCCCCCCGCCTTGCTCCGCACCGCAAATCCGATCCCATCACCTTGCGGTTTGCAAAAGGGATTCGTATCCTCTTGTTACCCCCTCCTGATCCCGGGTTCTTCTCAGGTCAGGATGGAACAGGCATGGTAAAGTAATGCGTAAAAGAGGGAAAAACAGCCCGCTTCAACCCTGTGCGTATTCGAGGACTCCCTTATCCCCGTCAACAGTTACCACCGTGCCGTCACTCATGCTGTCGAGGGGGACCTCCGGCCGGTCGATCATGGGAATATTCCCGATGATCGCACCCGTTGCAATGATGGCCTCTGCCTCAAGATTTACGATTGCCGCCGGGGCATGGCCGTTTTTTGCAAGAGCATATAGGACGTACGAGCCTACGGTAGATCCCTTCCCGAAGGGAAAGACGAGCACCGTACCGGCAACCGATTTCCCTTCGAGCGGGTGGCCTTTTTCCACGACAATCCCGGTCTCGGGATCGACCCCGGATAAAAACGAGATCGGGGCCGGGCTCACGAGCAGCCTGCCCGTTCCCTTCCCCCGTGAGATGCTGCGTCCGCGGACTATCAAAATCACACCACATAAATGGTTGAAGATTCAGATATAAGAGTAATATGGAAGAGACCTCGGTTGACAATGCAGCGCCTTCAAACGAGCTCAAATACCAGATACAGCTCAACGAGCTCGAGGCAGCGCTTCTCGAACAGAAGGTCAGGGCCGAAGATCTTCAGAAGGAAAATGCGCAGCTCAAAAGGGAGAATAACCAGCTCAAGCGCATGCCGCTCTTTGTTGCGGTCGTTATCGATATCCTCGAAAACAACGAGATCTATCTCCGCCAGCAGGGAAACAACCAGGAATACCTGACCCATGCATCGGACGAGATCCGGCCGCTGTTAAAACCCGGCACCAAGGTCGCAGTCAACAACGCCCTTTCGATCGTAAAAGTGATCGGGAACGTGTACGACTCCCGGGTCCGGGTGATGGAGCTGGATGAGTCGCCTGCGATCAGTTATGCGCAGATCGGCGGCCTGTCCGATGAGATCAAGGAAGTGCGGGAATCGGTGGAGTACCCCCTCACAAAGCCGGAGATCTTCAAGCGTATCGGCGTTGAGCCCCCCAAGGGCATCCTGCTCTACGGTTCTCCGGGAACGGGAAAGACGCTTATTGCAAAGGCTGTCGCCCACGAGGCAAAAGCCACCTTTATCCGGATGTCGGGAAGCGAGCTCGTCCACAAGTTCATCGGCGAGGGTGCCGGTCTTGTCCGCGAGCTCTTCGAACTTGCCCGCGAGCGTGCTCCCGCAATCGTTTTCATCGATGAGATCGATGCGGTCGGCAGCATGCGGACAAACGACGGCACGAGCGGGAGTGCCGAGGTCCAGCGTACCCTCATGCAGCTTTTAGCCGAGATGGACGGTTTTGACAACCGGGGCGAGATCCGGATCATGGCCGCAACAAACCGGGTGGATATGCTCGATCCCGCCCTCCTCCGGCCCGGCCGGTTCGACCGCCTGATCCAGATCCCGCTGCCCGACCGGAATGCACGGCTCGATATCTTAAAGATCCATTCAAAGAAGATGCACCTGTCCGAGGTAAACCTTGAGATGATCGCATCGATGACAGAAGGATCGACCGGCGCCGAACTCCAGGCGATCTGCCGTGAGGCCGGGATGATGGCGGTGCGCCGGGACGCCACTGCCGCAGAGATGGCCGATTTTACCGCTGCCGTCCATAAGGTCAAATCCGACGCAATGCCCGATACCCGGATGTATACCTGATCGTCCAGGGTATACCGTGGTGACCGGCAGGAACACAAACGGAGCACCCGGATGAACATACTCTTGATCCAGCGGGAGGGTATCGATCTCCACCATACCCTCTTTTCATCGGAGACGAGCAGGCTTGCCCTGCGTTTTTACCACCCGAAAAAGATCCCCTGCGGCATGTACATCACGGTCTCCACGCTCGGGAGCGCCCTTGCCCTTACTTCCGAGCTGCGCTGGTACATCCGCCGCTATGTCCGGGAACCGCTCTTTAAGATCGAGCACGGGATCTTCTGCACGCTCACCCTTGCACAGGATATCTACTACGAGCGGACAGCGCTCCCGGAAAAACCGTGGCCGTTCCGCCGGCTCTATGGTTTCTCATCCGGGAAGATCCGGGTCCAGCTCGTCATGGCACCGGGAACCGGTGCAGAAAATTACCCTGAGGATCTCCGCGGTACCGATGAGACGATAGAGGTCTGGTGCAGGGAAGACGAAGTCGAGGATCTCGGGGAACCGATTCCCTTAGAAGAAGCCGGAGAAACTCCCAGGGAGGGATCCGGGAATAAATCCACTGATAATCCGGGTTCCGGATAATCTGCATCCCCCACCATTTGAGGATTTTTTATACTCCCTTCAGGAGCGCCCCGCCCTTTTACTGTTTATTGTTGTGCCGGCGCGGTAAACGGCAGGAACCCGGAAAGGAACCGGAGGATCCCGTCGAGGGGTGAACCGGCAGGAGCAGGAGTCGGCGAGGGGGTCTGGGTCGGGGAACTGACTGCTGATGCGGGAACCGGTGTGGGCAGGGTCGGGGGTGTTGGAGTGTGGATGGCGATGACCGGTGCCTGTGAGGCGGTTCCCGTATAATACCCGACCTCATCCGGTGTTGCAAACCAGAGCCGGTTTTTCGCATCAAAAAATACGGTCCGGACACTGTTTGTGGTGCCAAAGCCCCTGAACCGGTTATACACGTCAGCTACCCGGTGATTGTTCCATACAGAGATCCCGTCGTCGGTTGCGATATACAACGAGCCGTCGGTTCCTCCGGCAACATCGTTGATCCGACCGACACCGCCCCCGAGGTCAGATGTGCTGACGGCCATGACAAACCCGTTTTTTGCATCGTAATGTGCAATGTGTGTCCCGTCAAAAAACCAGGCACCGCCGAGAGGGTCCTGGCGTACGTGGGATAACTTCCCAAACGTCCCGTCCTTGTCTGCGATCTGCCGGAACGTTACGGTATCGTTGTCCGATTTTACCGCTGCCCATGCTCCCTCTTTTGGCGTTGCGATAAGGAGCGTATCGGCCGCACTGTCAAGTGCGAGGCTGTCGGCTTCGTAAAAACCCGATCCATGCGGGTATGCGGGAGGATACCAGGTCCATATGCCATCCCGGTACCGGTGGATACCGGCATTTCCCGTGGCAATCCACATCTCGTCGTCCCAGCGCTGGAGGGCCCGGATCTGGGTACTTTTCAGGAGTTCCTGGTCGCGGATCACCGTATAGTCATGCCCGTTGAATACCTGGAGCCCTCCGCTGTAGCCGATCCAGAGGTTGCCGCCTGCATCATATTCAACAGTTGTCACAAAATCATCCATCAGGCCGGCAGAGATATTGTCGCGGTTGACATGCCGCGTACTCCACTTCCCGGTATAGGCCGAAAGGCCATATGCCGTGGCAATGATCACCTCCCCGTCGGGCCCCCGGGTAAAATCCGTGATCTGCGCTGAATGAACAGAGCCTGCCTCCGGGCGGAAAAGGAAAATTCCCGTAGTGCCGGAAGAATTGTCTGCACCTGCCGGCAGGACCAGGCAGGTACAGAGCAGGAGAAAGAGAAAAAGATTAGATCTCGTGTGCGGCGCCATCAGCGCTCCTGACCGTGACCTTTCCGCAGTCTGCCGGGTAAAATGCCACGGTCCTGCCAGCCTTCCCTCCGATCTCTTCTGCTGCGAGATTGATATGGTTCTCGGCGAGGACTGCCCGCACCTGCTGCGCATTCCGCTCGCCGATATTGAGATTATTGCCGAAATATTCGAACATGCACGCCCCCCCGGCCATCTTTGCCACGAGCGATGCCTTGCGGCAGCCGGCTTCAGAGAGTTTTGTGAGGAGGAGCGGGATGGCAGTATCGGCATATTTGCCGGGACGGTCAGTCCGCCCTGAACTGTCCGGCAGCATGATATGCACCATCGCCCCGATATGGCGGTCCTTGTCGTAGATGGTCAGGCCTATGCAGGAGCCAAGGCCGATAGCCATCATCGGTTCGGTACCCACATGGTATTCGCCAATACCGATCATTATCGGTATCTTGTTCTGCGGTGCAGATCCCATCATGCCAGTTCCGTCTTTACATGCCTGACTTCATCAGGTTCTCAAGGCGTTCGACCAGCGTGGCAAGTGTGGATGCCTCCGGCATCATGATAATATCGCTGTCGATTTTGTGTTCCTCGCAGACAAGCTCTGTCGAGAACAGCATGACCTCGTCGATCTCCTCCTGCATCTGCGCGACGAGGGTCTGCATGGCGGCGTGCGCCATGTCGATCGTGAGGGCCGGGGGAGAGGGAAGCATGACAAAGCCGAGCAGCTCTGCGGTTGCATCGAGAAATGCCGAGGCCATAATGTTCCCCACTTCAAGGAGGGCACTCTCATCCATCTCGTTGAGCGGCCGGTCCGGGTCGGTCAGGCCGAGCATGGTGTTCGTCAGGTGAACAGCAGATTTCCGGGAGATATAGAAGATAATGTACCCGCCGTGCGGGATCTCGCCCTGCAGTTCGAAGACAACAAGCGCTGCGGATTCTTCACCCACGTGGTCTGCAAGATTCGCGATATCCACAACCGTGATCCTGGGAACACTCATCTCGACCGGGCTCGACAGCATCTGGGAGAGCGTTGTCGCAGCATGGGCGGCTCCGATGTTTCCCAGTTCCTGCATCGCATCCATCTGAACTGATGACAATTTCATGGTTCGATCATTCCTGCATTGTGTTGATATCGAGGACCGGCACAACATCCCCGTCCCCGAGGATGGTCACGCCGCTGATCCCTTTTGTGGTTCCGATAAAATTGCTCAACGGTTTTACGACAACTTCCTGCTTGCCCTCGACCGCATCGACCGGAATACAGCATTTTCTTTTCTGGTACTGGACGACAATAAGGATCTCGCACCGGTCCGAACTCCCGACCATCTCGTTAAGCCAGAGGATCTGGAGCACTTCATCCCGAAGCATGGTTACGTCGCCTTTGCCGATACGGTGCATTCCGTCCTTTTTGAAATTCGCCACTTCCACGATGCTGCTGATGGGGATCGCAAGGCGCCTGTTACAAATACGGACGATCATCACGTCGACAATTGCCATGGTCGGGGGAAGGAGCAGTTCAAAGGTACTGCCTTTTCCGGGAACGGTGTCCACCTTGATCGTGCCTTTGAGCGACTCGATGGACCGTTTTACCACGTCAAGGCCGACACCCCGTCCCGAGATATCCGTGATCTTGTCCGCAGTAGAGAAACCCGGCTGGAAAAGCAGGTCGATGGCCTGCTCTGTGGAAAGGGTTGCCGCTGCATCAGCGGCGATCATCCCTTTTTCCACGGCTTTTTTCTTGACTTTCTCTATGTTGATACCGGCACCGTCATCAGTCAGTTCAATGATGACGTTGTCCCGGTCGCGGTGTGCCGAGAGCCGGACCGTACCTTTCCGGGCCTTGCCGGCTTTTTCCCGGACCTCGGGAGCCTCGATCCCGTGGTTCACGGCATTCCGGATCAGGTGGAGGAGGGGATCGTTGAGACCGTCCATCACGCTCCGGTCAAGCTCGGTCTCCCCGCCTTCCATGATGAACTCCACCTCCTTGTGGTCGTACTGGGCGACATCGCGGACTACCCGGGGCAGGCGGTTGAAGATGTGGGAGAGCGGGATCATCCGGATCGTCATCATCAGGCTCTGGAGCTCGGAGACCGAACGCTCCACCATGCTGATCGCCTCGTCCATTTCCTTGATCTTATGCTCTTCGGCGATCTGTTTGAGCCGGCCGCGGTTGATCACCAGGTCCTCGACAAGGTTCATGATATGGTCGAGCTGGGTGATATCCACGCGGAGGTTCTTTATCTCCCGGTTCTTGTCTGCCGATGCAGGGGGCTGTTTTTTCTCCGCTTCCTGCGGCTTTTTTACCGCCGCAGCTTCGGTTGCCTGCGGGGCAGCCGGTGCTTCCGTCTGCCTGATATCCACAGATGCGATCTCGGTTCCGAGAGCCGCGGTCTTTAAGGCTTCTTCCCCGGCCTCGCTTGCCATGGTAAGGTTGACGGTCCCGTCAAATTTTCCTTCGTCTATTGCCTCCTTTGACGGCTGCATGGTATGGATCGTACCGAGCGCTTCCAGGTTCTGGATTGCAATGAGTGCCCGGACATCCTTCATCATACAGTCGGGGGCGACAACGATGGTCATGCAGTATTCCGGCCCGGCATCCGAAGTGGGGATTTCGGGGGATTGTCCGCATTCTTCCGGGGCATCCGGGATTTTTTGGGCCGCCGGGGCTTTTGGCTTTTCCGGTCCGGCTGCCCCGTGCTGCCCGAGCCAGCTTTTGAGTTCGCCCACCAGTTTATCGGGATTTTTCGACGAAGAATCCCCACCGGCTTCGATATCGTCCAGCATCTCCTCGATCAGATCGGTACAGGAGAGGAGGGTATTGCTGAGATCCTTTGTCATCACAGCGCTGCCGTTCCGTATGAGCTGGAAGACATCCTCCATGGTATGGCAGAGACGCTCCATGTCGGCAAACCCCATCGAGGCGGACGAACCCTTGAGTGTGTGGATGGACCGGAAAATCTCGTCGATTGCATTCTGGTCCGTTCCTTTTTCCAGTTCCAGCAGGAAATTAACGAGATTCTCGTGATTTTCCCGTGATTCTGCAACAAAAAGAGACCGGTATTGTTCAAATTCAGACATGTCAGTTCTCCGCCATATGCCTCACGATGCGTTCGACTGCATCCGGGATCTTTGCCAGGGGCAGGACTTTGTCAACGGCATTTTTCTGGATTGCCGAGCGTGCCATTCCGTATACAAGGCAGTCCTTCTGATCGCAGATAATACTTGTTCCTCCTGCCTGTTTTATGGCATATGCCCCTGCGCCGGCATCGTTTCCCATCCCGCTCAAAACAACCGAAACAATATTTTTCCCGTACACATGTGCTGCCGATTCAAAGGTTTTGTCCACGGCCGGACGGACTGCATGTACCGGCGGGGCGTTTGAATGGATGATACGGCCGGTTTTTTTGCCGTCGGTTGTCAGCGCTGCGCCGACCATGGTGTGGACACCGGCTTTTGAGACAAAGATCATCCCGTTTTTTATCATATCCCCGTTCTCCGTCTCTTTTACCGGCATATGCGAGATACGGTTAAACCGTGCAGCGAGCGGTGCGGTAAAACCTACCGGCATGTGCTGGGTGATAATCACGCCCGCCGGCAGATCTGCGGGAAGTTTCGAGACCAGCTGGTCGAGCATGGGCGGACCGCCGGCAGAGGAACCGATGAGGACAACCCGTTCGGCATTCCCGTTCTGCGGAACAACCCGGGGAGCTTCTTCCCGGGAAACGGGGAGGTTGTCCGTTGCCAGGTGCCGTATCGTTGCAATGAGCTCGTCCGTGGTGAGCCGGAGCTCCGGGACATCCTTTGGCTTGAGCATGAAATCGTCAGCCCCAAGCCGGATGGCCTCGTTTGTCATCTCGGCACCTTCCGAGGTAAGCGAACTGAACATCAGGGTTCGGGGATGCCAGGATGCGGTTTTAAGTTCACGCAATACCTCAAGGCCGTTCATCTTCGGCATCTCGATATCGAGCGTGATCAGATCCGGTTTGAGGGAAGCGATCTTCTCAAGCGCCTCGATCCCGTTCGTTGCCGTTCCCACTACCTCGATGGAAGGATCATTCTGCAGCATGTCCCGGATGACTGTCCGCATCAGAACGGAGTCATCCACGATGAGAACCTTTACCATAACCGTCAGGACGCAAGGACGTTTTTAATTTCTTCGAGAACTTTGGGGGCCTGGAATGGTTTGACGATATATCCTTTGGCACCGCTTTTTATGGCGAGTTTGACCATCTGTTCCTGGCCGACAGCGGTACACATGACCACCCGTGCAGCAGGATCGAGCTGTTTGATCGTTTTTAAGGCCTCGATCCCGTTCACCTTGGGCATGACCACGTCCATTGTGACAAGATCGGGCTTGAGTTCCTTATATTTCGCAACGGCCTCTTCACCGTTTGCTGCCTCGCCGGCAATGGTATGTCCGCCGGAGAAGAGGATGTTTTTTAAAAGGGTTCTCATGAAGAGTGTATCATCCACGATCAAAATGGTTCCCATGGAGTATCAGACAGAGTATTGGTATATTATGCTATAAATGAATAGTGGAATAAAACAGAGTCGGATTTTAGTTTGTTTGGGTTTTTGTAGCGTCAGAAATATACCGGACGCCTTTTGTTGTCAGCTGGACTTCCCTCCTGATCGTAACCACCTCAGCAATCCCCAGCTTGATGATCCGGTCGTAGATCGCGTCCAGCTGCTTGTGCGGGATATTGAGCATGTTCTCGATCGCATGAGAATCCATCCCGGAGTATACGAGCATGGCTACCTGCTGATCGAGTGCGTCCAGCTCGGTTCCTTTCATATCCATGCCTTTTGTGGCATCTTTGAGGAAATTCGCAAGCACCTGGAGCGTCGAGAGCGGGCAAAGGATAAGGCTTGACACTACATCCCCCGACTCCACGTGATCGATCCGGACCACATCGGTCTGTTTGCCCTGCACGTCCCGCTTTGTCAGTTCGATTGCCGCTACATCGGAGAGAGGGACACAGACCTGTTTTACCGCACTGACAAACCAGATGCCGGTTTTTACCACGACAATACTGCCCTTCTCCCACTGGGCGTTCTTGATCATGACACCGCCGCGGATAGCCGGTGACATGAAGTATGCCATAAGCCGGTATGCATTACAGTGGGCAAGGAACAGCCGTTTCAGGATAACGAGGACTTTTTCCACACTGGCAATCCTGGCAACGATTTCCGGGTTTCCCTTGGCAGAAACGATAAGGATACTCTTTCGTTCATCAAGGTCGAAAATGGATTTAAAGAGGATCTCCTGATTGACAGGAGCGGGAAACGTAATCCGGTCCTCACCGACGGCCGCCTTGACAACGATCCATTTGCCGTCATGCTCGATTTTTACAGGGACTTCTTTCATGGGATCTCACAGGAATAACGTGCAGGAGATGGTTTCTTTAGAGTATTTCCTCAGTACAGGTTTATTTTAATCCCTGTACCGGGGCTTTCTTTTTCTTTTGTTTATCACTCGCGGTATCGAGTTGGCCGGCCATTTGCTGGAGTTCTTGTTCAATATCTGCTGCCGGCGCTTTGAAATCCTTGAGCTCGCGGAGCAGGCTGACATCTTTTTCTTTTTTAACCTTTTTAATGTCCGATGCGAGCGAACTTAACATATCGTCATCGGATACCGGTCCTCCGCCGGCAGCAAATGAGGAAATGTCCGACTGGTCCATGACAGGATCCGGCTCCGCTGCCGGCGTAAGAGGGGTCGCCGGGATAAGGCTGCCGGATGAAGCGGCTGCGGCAGGAGAAGCAGCAGGCTCCGGGGAGGCTGCCGGTTCATCTGCGGTACTATCGTCACCCAGATCGATATCGTCGAGGTTTATGTTGTCCAGATCGCCAAGGTTTTCATCGATCGCATCCCCACCCTCAAGGTTTTCAAATTCTTCCGTGCCGGGCTCTGCATGTGCTTTTAATATGGCATCTGCTTCGGCATTCGTATCGCTGTCGGGAAGGTCCGGCATATCCAGATCCGGCATGGATAGTTCTGCAGAAGTATCTGCTCCCCCTGCACCGGCAGGAGCTGCTTTAGCAGGTGCCGTTGAGAGTCCGTCCAGTTCGGCATCGTCAAGACCGTCCAGCAGACCCGTTTCCAGCTCCTCTCCGGAGAGCGACAGGAAGGGATCTGTTTCGTCGGCATTTTCCGCAGGAAGTGCCCCGCCACCACCGCCGCCCCCGGGTCCGGATGCTGTCGGGACTGCTGCAGCGCTCTCAAGCGCAGATCCCCGGCTGACCTTCTCTGAGATGGTACGATCGAGGAGTTTGTTGATCTCCTCCGGCTTTTTTACCGGTTTTTTGCGTTCGGTAAGAATGCTTTTTAAGGAACCGATCGATGATACCAGCAGGGAAAGATGTCCCTTTATTCCCCCGGTTTTTTCCGTGATTTTTGCCGCAGGAGATTTCACCGGCTTTTTCTCTGTCGTCCCTTTTGGAGGGGGCACTGCGGTCTTTTTCCCGCCACTTTGGGTCGAATCCTTGTGCTTGAACAGGGAGCGCCCCCGAAGATTTTTCAGGGAAAGTTTTGCAAACGATGCTTTTATTTCGGCGATAGTGACTGCGCCAAGGACAATAAGGAGGACAAGTCCGACCGCCACCACGAGCGGCAGCATATAGATAAGAGGCAGGTTTGCAAAGATCAGGACAGATCCGAGCCCTACAATCGAGATAAACAGGACCAGCCGGCGGATACTCTCTTTCATGTTACACACTCGTCCCGGTTACACCGCTCCCGATACTTGTCAGTGCATCTGAACTGAAGAAGAGACCTACTGCCGTAGGGGCTATGAGAAGGACAAGACCGGTCAATGTGCAGAATATTGCCGCGTAGAAATAATACATGTATCGATCCCCTCCGCCCACGATACGGGCGGCAATAATGTCGCCAATGGTAAAGATAGTAAGCGAGATGACAACATAGGTCTGCATCGCTTCTTTTGGGAAATTGGTAAAAAGGTTCATCCCACCGCCAAAGACACCGCTCATCGACATCCCCGAACTCACCCCTCCTGAGGAGGCTGCCACTTCCTGGAACTTGGTCATCATGGTCGCCACGGAATCGGTGAGCACCACAAGGATCTGGTACAGCGCGACAAGGAGACCGGTCATGGCGATATGCATCGGAATCAGAAGGACGATAAAACTTTTTGACAGGTTGTCTTTCTTCTCCCGGAGCAGGGTCTGTTCGAGCATCGATGAGCCCACCACAGTACCGATAGGCTCGGGCGGTCCGCCAAGCGCAACGGTATCCCGAAAAATGTTGAGGTACTTATAGATGAGGTCGCTTCCTGACTCCCCGACAAATTTGTCCCAGCACTGTTTTTCATCGAGTCCAAGGTTAAGTTTTGAATAAACAGAATCTATAAGAGGTCCAAGGGCAGTAAGTGATTTCCGGTCGAGGCTTCCAAGAGCCTGTACGGCAGTTGCCCCCTGTCCGCCCATGATCGCGCCGAAACTTCGTATGAATACGGAAAAATCATTGTCGCGCAGGGTAATGTTATGGTCATCGATAAAACCGACGATGCCGAGCGGTGCCATCAGGATACCTGCAAGAATAAAGATCAGGCTTGCCGAGATCCCGAGAACTGCAAGAATAACGATAGCGGCAACCGTAAGCGGAACGATAATCCGCTCCATCGCGTGAACCGTCTCCTGCTCCTTTGACATGCGTTCAATGAGCCCGTGGGTTTTGGGATCGTCGGGGACTGACGAATACATCAGGGAGATACCAAACACACAGATGGCAAGGATGATCCCATACGACATGTTAAATGTCGACTGGAGATCCCCGGGAGCATAGATCACCACCGATATCATCATGATGATGGCGATAACCGTTCCCGAGAGGAGCAGAGCTACGTATGCATCGCTCCATTTCTGCAGCATGGACATGCCCTGCTCGAGCTGGCTCCGGTACACGCTTCTGACCGTTGAGAGTTCATTGCTCAGGAAATCCTCATCCGGGACACCCGAATCGATGGAGTTGGCGTACCGGTTCAGCATGCTCCTGAGGATATCGTTCTGCGTCCTCTCGGCCACGATAGAGAGGCTTTCGGCATAACTGTAATTCCATTTTTTTACAAAGGTATCGACTTTCCCGATATATTTTGCCGAAATATACTCGTGCCGGTTTGCTGCATAAGAGAATATTTCAGGCCGGGTTGCATCGGCAATCGCAAGCGACGCCATATAGGTGGTCATGAAAAGAAGATCCGCCCCCATCTTCTTTTTCTCCTGGACGCCGGCAAGTTTCTCTTTGAGACTCCCTATCAATGAGGCAAACGGTAGTGATCGGGCCGCCGGTGCTTTTGGGTTATCGGGAGGAGCAATCGCTTCAGGCATATTATGCCCCAATCGTAAGGAGACCCTGTTTTTTTATCTTGGTCATCATGTGGAAGAGATCCCAGAACTTGACATACCCGGCCTTGTGCAGGCGTTCAAGGATCTTTGCGCGTTTCTCGACTTCAAGGTAAATTTCTGATTTTTTACTGTCGGGGAATCCCAGCATCGTTGCAATCTTGTTTTCCAGGAGGAACGAACTGCCTTTTCCGGACCAGACAAACGTATCGGTGACCGGTTCCCAGGTAAACATCTGGACAAAGGTGAACCCCTGAGTCTCTGCATTGTATCCTACCAGTTCGTTGCAGCTGATCATCCGGCGCACAACCTGCCCGTCCGGCCTCTTGACTGCACTCTGGATAATAACCAGGTTGAGGTT
>JAQWDG010000007.1:21318-26530 GCA_028705545.1 Methanoregula sp.
CCGTAGACAATGTTGATACGGGATCCGTCGGGGAGGGTTGAATCGACAATCGGGTTGCGGTAGGTGATCGGCCGTTTTATCCGTTCGGCAATCTTGACCACAAACTCGTCCAGTTCGCTCGATACTTTGAATTCAATGACGGATTTGAGGCCCTTGAACATCTTGTGCTCAATGAAGATCGGACCGACTCCGTCACAGGAGATATCTTCGATATACGGGTCGGAAAGGAACGGCTTTAAGACACCCATATCGATTTTATCCCGTATAATGAGATATTCGATTGCCTGGTATTCCACCTTTGAGAGGATAATCTTCCCGTCCGGTGTGATGGGGAGGTTCCTGCTTTTCTTACCGGATTTCATCTTTTTTTGTGCAGTAAAATCCGTGTTGAGAAATGTCATTAGTTTTGATGATGCACTGGCCTGTGCCTCCTTTTTTGTCATGCTTGCGATATCGACACCCGGGGGTTTGACGATGGCAACCGTGGACAGCATTTTTCGTATGACATCCGTCCGCTCCTTGTCGGTGGTCGGATCCGTTTCAAGGCCGTCGATAAGATCGATCAGTTTTGTCTCGATCACCGGCAGGATATCGCTCACGCTGTGCAAAAACGAGGGTTCGATGGGGATATAGTAATTCCTCACATCGTCAGGATCGGGAAGGATATGGACAAAGGTGGTATCGTTGACCGGGTAGATGATGTTCGGGCTTTTCATGTTGCGGACATCTTTTTTCAGTTCCGACAAGAAGAGCGGGATCCCGTAGGTATTGACCGGGAACGTGTGGAGGTACTCGAGCAGGTGCGGGCTGTTCTGCACGTATTCCTTTGCATTGGTCGGCAGCATCTTGTATAATGCATCCGACTCGAGATCCGCATACAGGTCGACATCGAGATCGACCGGTTCGGGCTTGAACGGCAGGTTGATCGCAACGGAGAGGGAGCCCATGGATCAGATCCTCGCAAAACTCATCGGGATTACTTTCATCCCGTAGCCCGGATGAACCTCAAAACTGACAAGGTTTCCGGTGGTCTTGCATGCCCCGCGTACCTTAACCACTTCCATGACCATGACATACTTGTCACCTACAAGGGCCTTTTTCATATTGAGGTGCGCATCGCAGATGGAACGGATCCGGACAAGCGTATCTTCCTCAAAGGCATACGTGTGGAGCGTTACAAGGACCGTTTTGCCATGGTCCACGAGGGATTTGCAGTTGGTAAAAAATGTGAGGATGGTATCGGTCTCTGCGTATTCCGTAAACAGGGTCAATGAATCGACAACCGCCACCTGCGCCTTGCTGTTCTGGATATAGGAGATCAGCCGGGCCAGGATACCTTCCATCTCTTCTTTTTTCCATTCAAAGCCCACGACATGGAGGGGAAAAATCTTGAGATATCCCCAGGCAAAATAATCGGAGATATCAAGACTCATCGATTCCATCTGTTTGATGAAACTCTTGCTCGTGTTTTCCGTGGTGAAAAGGTCAACGGACATCCCCTGTTTCATCGCACCCCAGATAATCTGCTGGGTAAGCACGCTTTTCCCGGTATCGTTCTCGCCTTCGATAAGAGTCAGGGATCCGACCGGCAGGCCATCGGCTATCTTCTTGTCCAGCTCGCTGTTGCCGGTCGAGATGATCTGCCTGTCCTCGCCGCCCATGAGATCGGAAAGATCAGTCGCCATGATTCTCCACCCTGTTACAGTATCTTCGATTCATAGATGCCGTTTCCTGTCGTAATCTGGAACCATTTTGGAGAGGTACCCTGTGTCGTAATCAGAAGTGTGTAGGATTCCCCGGGATCGAGTTCTGACAAATGGATAAACTCATCGCCTCGGTTGGTTATTGTCCAAGTTCCATAGGGATATATCTCATACTCCTTGGAACTGTTATCATAGACAATAACATCCATGTGGGGAAAATCGGAGATAATCTCCG
This sequence comes from Methanoregula sp., assembly GCA_028705545.1. Classification (GTDB taxonomy): domain Archaea; phylum Halobacteriota; class Methanomicrobia; order Methanomicrobiales; family Methanospirillaceae; genus Methanoregula. The sequence continues at coordinate 23,257 of JAQWDG010000007.1, forward strand.
AGCCGGTATTCTGGATCGTGCAGTTGATGATTGACTGATCGGCTTCAACGTATGCGTACGCATTGACAATCGTAAAATCGGTTCGCATCTGCGTCTGTTCCTGCAAAGCAACAGATTTCTGCGCATTGGTAACGATCTCAGCAGTCGAAATAGTACTCCCTACAAGGAGGTACGCAACGATCACCAAAAGCATCACCCCTACCGCCGCCCCGATAAGATCTGCAACTGCCATACCGGCTCATCCTCCTAGGGTGCATTTGATGTAAACTGGTTCGACCTCCAGATCCCATCAGGGAGAGTAAACTGGAAGTAATTCGGACTTCCGTCTGTATTAAGGGTATTGGTGTTTACATCGATCTCCAGTGTTTCACCGGGATCCCAATACGAGTTGACTTTTGACTCGCTCAATGTATATGTCCAGTAACCGTTGGGCAAAGTAGAACTTCCCGAAGGCACCAGCGTCATCCTTCCAAAATCTCCTGTACTGCCACAGATTACATCGGAACGTTCGATATCGGCAACCGGCACCTGTTCACTCCCGGTATTTTTTATCCAGACCCGGGCATACTGACTCTGGTTTGCAACGGCAAGGACTATCTTGAAATCGGTACGGAGCCGTTGATCCGATTCATGGCTGGCTGAAGAAAAAGTACCTGACATCTGGTAGACAACCGGGAATATGGCGCTGATAAGTACGCCTGCTGCTATAACGGCCGTTATCAGAAAGAGGGCGGTCGTGAAGGTATCGGACGACATTGTTTATATCCTGTCAGGCAGGTTCATCCACTCTTCGTCTTTCCGGGTATTCCGCGATACTACCCTTTCCTTTGAGTTCTCTTCAGTTCCCTCCGGGTTCTCGTTTATTGGTAAAAGCTGCTGGCGCTGTTCCATCATAACCTCAATCATATCGCGATCGAGCGATGAATCATTGGGCGACAGGATCCGGTTGAGCGAATACAATTCGGAAACAAACTCGTCCGGTCCGACTTCGTGCTCATCTCCGAGGTTTGCAGGCATCAATCTTGAGATCTCTTTAATCTCGTCACATGATTCCCGCGAGATATATCCCATAATCCGGTAGGATTCGAGGATAATATCGAGTCTGTCATGCCCGAATTTTCGTATGGCCCCGTTTGTCCATTTGAATAATTTGTATACTTTCTGGAGCCGGAGTTTTTCACTGGCAAGAGAATTTTGGCCGGCCTTGTGCCCGATTGCCGGGGGAATCTGTGCTTTTAATAATGCCATCATCTGTTCATCAGACAGGTGTTTTTCCTCATGAGAATCTGAAACAGGCATCTCGGGCTTTGGTTCCGGCTCAAGTTTCTTTGATTTGTCTTTTTCAGATTTTGTCTTTATTGCATCGGCAGCATCCAGCGTGGATTCCCGGGCATCCAGAGCGGCTTCTTTTGCGTCCAGTGCAGCCTTCTTTGCTTCATCGGCTGCATCGGTATTTCCATCGGCGGCGGTAGTTCCTCCTGCGGAAACGGCCAAGGTGAACGGATTCTCCAGTTCGTTCATCCGTTCCCTGATATCCATCAACAGGCGCTTGATGGATGTTTTGATCAGGTCGACTTCCCGTTCGAGGTTCTGGAGCTTAACCTCGGGGTCATCCTCGGAAGCCGCGGTGATGATATGGTCGACCTGCGCCTGGTTTACCGCCATAACATTGCATTATTATCCTGTTTTTCGTTAATATACTTTGCCCCGGGGAACCGGGGTGAGAAGAGATATTTTTAATTTCGCGGGATTATTTGAGGTTTCCTTTTCTGGCTCTTCTCCAATTTTAGGAAATTCAATTATCCAGCAAAAATGTCTCAATTGCCGACGATGAAGATTTCTTTGTTGAAGTATGTGAGGAAGATGAATAATTACATCAAGTTGCAAGAAATCAAAAAACCGCCTTGCCCAGGTGCGACCCGACGAGGCGTCGCACCGACCCCCATCAGGGGGTGGGAATCCTCGTAATGTGGGAGTTTGGGGGCGGCAACCCCCATTACTATGTTTGGCAGGATCGTGATTTGCCAACCTGAGGATAATGAGCCGAATGATTTAAATTCCCGAAACAAAAGGATGAATCTGAAAACTCGTTTATAATTACTCCGTTTGGATTTCATTGCAATCGAATTTTCTCGAACGGAAACTAATCGTTTCTTTGAGGTAATTTCACATCATCCTAAATTGGGAGAAGAACCCCTTTTCTCTACCTTGTGAAGAGAACGGTCAATCTAATAGAACATACATACACCTGTCCATGGGAAATTCAGTACATACAACCATTTGGACAGATATACTGCTCAAATCAAATAAAAAAAGAGAGTTAGTATAATGCCTGAACCGTATTAATTCCTCCCGGGACGGTTCTTACAATCGAGAGAACCGATCCTACTGCCGGCTGGAAATTAATCGTAATTTTTGTGTTGGGAGTTGCAGATGTCGGAAGTCCTATTGCAAGGATCATCTGTGCGTTTGGTTCAAGCATCGTACCTGCGGTCTGGTTATTGATCGTTTCCGCAATGCACCAGTCCTGAGGGCTCGAACCACCCTTCATCGCATTGGTACAGGAGTCTGGATTAAACGTCAGGTTCGCGTTATGGCCGCCGTTATTGTCACTGTATGACACTACCATCTGCGATAAGTCAACGGATGTTCCGCCGGCGGTAAGGGCAACAGTGATATTGGCATAATTTAGATATTCAGCACTGGTTCCGGAAGCGACCCCGTATACATTTCCGACATTTTCAATGCTCGAACTGGCCTGCGCCACGCTGGTATGGACGGTTGTCTGGGCAGTCTGGGTTGTGTAGAACCCGGCACCAAGCACCACATACGAGAACACCGCCGCAACGACAACGAATGCGATCAGCACAATCGCTGCTTCAAGGCCGGTGAATGCATTTTCTGAATAGGAATGTTTCATCTTTTTCACCACCTTAATACACGTCATACCATTTTTTTCCGGTCATTCCTGCGGGCACGGTCCTCGAAATAGGCAGCGCTGCACCAATCGGGGGCTTCACTTCGACAATGAACTTGGTGTTAACACCCATAGTAAAGTCCGGTACAATCCGAACAAGAACCATTTCACGGCTGTTCAATAAACCGGTATTCGCCGTCTGGCCGCCATCTCTGGGCTCGTTCTGTTTAACCCATAAATAGTTCACCGTTTTGTTACTATAGGTAGTCATATTATTACCGGTAGCCAAAGTATAAGTTACCTTACTCATATCCACGCCATTCCCACCAGCAGCAAGCTGCAGATAGAAGGTCACAT
>JAQWDG010000103.1:0-3420 GCA_028705545.1 Methanoregula sp.
GAGATCGTACGGCGCCGGGAACGGACAACCGTAGCGGAAAAAGGGAGCGGCATACAGAATTCCTGAGATAATGTACGCGCTTTTGGTATTTTTGCCCGGCGGGTGGACGGTCTCGTCCCCTATCTCATCATGACCCGGGTCACGACACCGTGGATCTTCTCGGGCGGCAGCGTGTAGAACTGGATAAACGGCGGCGAGACCTTTTTGATGATCGAGTAGATCTTCCAGAAGAACCGGTCGCTCACGATGTTCTCGATGCCGTAGAAGATCGTCTTCTCTTCTATTCCCTGCGCCCGGAGCAGCGGGATGATATCCACGATCTCCATGTAGCCGCACCGGATCGTAAAGACCTGGAGGCCCGGGGCGAGGTTGGTGTCGAAATCGGTAGCGATCCCGAACGGCTCGTCGCGGATAATGACCGAGACAAAGATGTTGTTCTCGTACAGGATCTCGTTCTGGAAAAAGATCTGCGGGATGTAAGGCGAGACCTGGCAGACATCCCCGGTAAAGTAGAGTGCCGTGCCGTGGATCCGGGGAAGTGTCTCGTAGGCCACGGTGTATTTTTTAATAAATTCGTCGAGAGGAACCGGTTTGAGCATCTCGTGAAGCCGCTCCTGGCCGCGGATGTAAGCGAGGATGATGACAAACGGAAGCGCGGCGATCAGAATCGACCAGTAGGCCCCTGCCGGGATCTTGACAAACGAGGAGAGCAAAAAGAGGATGTCCACCTCGATCAGGAGCCCGCAGACCATTGCCTTGACGGCTTCGGCCCGTAAGACGAAGATCAACAGCATCAGGATAGCGGAGATAAGCATCGTGCCGGCAACCGCGAGACCGTATGCGGACGAGAGGTTTTCCGATGACCCGAACCCAATCATCACCACGAGCACGGCTGCCATGAGCACCCAGTTGATCGTGTCGATATAGATCTGGGAGCGCAGATCGGCCGAGGTGTAATCGATCTTCATCCGGGGCAGGAGGCGGGTGTTCATGGCCTGGTACACAATGGAAAACATGCCGCTGATCATTGCCTGGGACGCGATGACCGTGGCGCAGATGCTTAAAAGCAGGAACGGGACGTAACCGATCGGGATGATCGTGTTGACCATCGAGAAGAGCACGTTCTTTGTCGCGCCGCCGGCCATGACGTACGCGCCCTGCCCGAGATAGCTGATCACGAGCGCCGGAAAGACGCAGTACCAGCCTTTGACAATCGGTTCCCGGCCCATGTGGCCCATATCCGCATAGAGCGCTTCGCCCCCGGTCACGCAGAGGATCACTGCGGACATGACAAAAAACGACGTGATGCCGTTTTCCATCACGAAGGCGAAAGCATACGTCGGGCTTAACGCAAGGAGCACCTGCGGGGCGGCAAGGATGGCAATCGCGCCGGTGACGCCAAGAGCGACAAACCAGACGAGCATAACGGGCCCGAACAGCCACGCAATGTGTTCGGTGCCTTTTTTCTGGATGACAAAGAGGCCGATTGCGATGAGGATCGCGATCAAAAGAACGTCGGCTCCCGCAAGCCCGGAGAGGCCGGGTACAAGCGTGATCCCTTCGACCGCGGAGAGGATGCTGATCGCGGGCGTGATAACGCCGTCGCCGATAAAGAGTGCGACGCCTGCCACGGTAAGAATGGTGACTGCCGAGAAGGCGATGCCCGGCTTTAAGAGCGTCGCGAGGATCCCGCGGAGCACGATCGTGCCGCCTTCGCCCTTGGTCCCCAGTGACATTGCAAGCCAGACGTACTGGACGGTAATGATCGTAAAGAGCGTCCAGATTACCAGAGAGATGATGCCAAGGATATTCCCGGTTGTCGGGAGGAGAAAGAGCAGGATCGCGCCGACAGTATAGATGGGACTGGTCCCGATATCGCCAAAAACCAGCCCCAGGGACTTGATGACCCGGGAACGGCCGTTTCCCGAAACCGGCATTGCTATGAAGTTTTAGGGGAAGGGATTAAAGTCTTTGTGATCTCTTTTACGGCAGAGTAAACCGGCACTGGTTTCCCGTTATGCCATACCTATATTGCATGACCCGGACAACGGTAAGAACAGAAATGGCACAGGAGCCGGTATTTAAGTACAAGCAGTGCCTTGTCCTCCGGAACGATGTCAAGATGAGCTGCGGCAAGAAGTGCGCACAGGCAGCCCACGCATCCTTGGGAGCGTTCGAGAACGCGGACAAGACGCTGAGGAAGATGTGGCAGGCGGAAGGTCAGAAGAAGGTTGTCCTAAAAGCCGACAGCGAGCGGACGCTCTTCGAGCTCAAGGTGATAGCAGAACGGGCCGGGATCTCCACCTCGCTCATCCAGGACGCCGGCATGACCGAGATCCCGCCGGGAACAATCACGGCTCTCGGCCTTGGCCCGGCAAGATCCGAAGACCTCGATAAAATAACCGGGAACCTTTCGCTCTTATGATGGAAAGCCCGTATGCGCTCGAACGCGAGCTCGGCATGCAGTACTATGCAACCGATACCCCGGGGATCGGGGGAATGCTCCGGACAACACCGGAGGATTTCCTTGTCGACGAGATTCCCCTTGAAGGAAAAGGCGGGAGCACCGGGCCGTACCTCATCTGCCGGCTTGAGAAAACCAACTGGGAGCTCCAGCACGCGGTAAAAGAGATCGCAAAGCGCCTTGCCATCAGCCACCGGAGGATCGGCTGGGCCGGGACCAAGGACAAGAACGCAAAGACCACGCAGCTTATCTCGCTGTTCAAGGTCAGCCCTGAAGAGATCGCGGCGTTCTCCTTAAAGGACATCACCCTCGAAGTTGTCGGGTCGGCAAACGAGCAGCTCTCGCTTGGCGATCTTGCAGGGAACCGGTTCGATCTCCTGATCCGCGAAGCCGAAGGGGATGACCTTTCCGGCCGGGTGGCAGCTGTCACGGAGACGGCGGGCCATGCGCTTCCCAACTATTTCGGGCTCCAGCGCTTCGGCGTTATCCGCCCTCTGACCCACCGGATCGGGGAACTGATCCTGCACGGCGAATACGAAGAGGCCGTTGTCACTTACGTGGGCCTGGCATTCCCGCACGAATCGGAACAGGTAAAGGCGGTCCGGACGCATTTTTCCGAGAACCGCGACCCGCTCCTCGCGCTTAAGGAGATGCCGCCCCAGATGTCGTTCGAACGCGCGATGCTCTCGTATCTCCACACTCACCCGGACGATTATGCCGGCGCGCTCAAAGAGCTGCCCCCGAAACTCCTCTCGATGTTTGTCTCCGCGTTCCAGTCCTACCTTTTCAACTGCGCGCTCTCGGACCGGCTCGCACAGGGGCACGGCCTGACAGAGCCGGTGCCCGGCGACCGGCTGATCTTTCTTAACGGCCGGACCGACACCGTGACTGCGGCAAACATTCCGGCGGTCAGGATCCACCTTGCCCGGGGCCGGTGCAATATCGCGCTTTTCATG
>JAQWDG010000103.1:3520-6387 GCA_028705545.1 Methanoregula sp.
GCCAGTTCCTTTGCGCCCGCGATTGCATCGTTGAGGTTGCCGATCTTATCGACAAGGTTAAACCGCAGGGCATCTTCGCCCGTGATCACCCGGCCGTCTTCGATATCGGAACGGGCAATCATCCTCTGCGTGGTCACGTCCGTGATGAAGCGCTCGAAACTCTCGTTCACGATCTGCTGGGCGTACGACCGCTCGTCAGTGGTCATCGGCCGGGAAGAGGATCCCATATCCTTTTTGTCCCCGGACTTCACGACCGTGACATTGTACCCTTCCTGTTTCATCCAGTTGCTGAGATCCGAGAATGTCCAGATAACGCCGACCGCACCGGTAAAGGTATCGGGGCTCGCATAGATCCGGTCCGCATGGGCACTTACATAGTATGCCGCGGACGTCGCCATGTCGCCCATCGAGACAACCACCGGCTTCTTTGCCTTTGCGTACTCCATGTCGCTGATGATCTCTTCAGCAGCAGCAGGCGTCCCGCCCGGGCTGTCGACCCGGATCACGATTGCCTCGACCATCGGGTCGTCGGCCGCCTCCCTGAGCTGGTCGCCCACGTACTCGCTGCCCACGCCGGACTCACTGGAAAAATCGCCGGTCGAGAGCGCGCCTTCCATACGGATGACCTTGACTCCCGGGTGCGTGTTGTCGCTAAAGTAAAACGAAGCTACCAGAGCCCCGATCACAACAATAAGGCCGAACGTAATGACAAGAAACCATTTCAGGCCGGCAGACTGCGGGGCCGGCCCGGGCGCCGCATATGCCGGGGAATTGTCGGGTGTTTGTGCCATAAATGTGCTCTTATGTATACAGCACGTCGAACTCGGAGACGAGGTTGGTGCCGCACATATAGTATTTCTTGAGGTTTAACCGGATCATCTCATCTTCCGAATTGATATGCATTCCCCCAACAAGGGACGGTGTGTCTGAGCCGCCGACGATAAACGGCAGGTGGATGAGGCGGATCTCGTCAACGAGCTTATTGTGGAGCATGTGCCAGTTCAGCGTCGGCCCACCTTCGATCATCAGTTTTTTTACACCGAACTGTTCGGTAAGGATCTGCATGAGGAGCGGAAGATCCACGTGCTCTTTTCCTGCAACGACCACGGATACTCCTTTTGCCCGGATCGCAGCGACCCGGTCCGCAGGCGCTTTTTCGGAGATCGCGATAACGGTCGGCGCATCCGGCCCGAGCACGTTTGCATCGGGCGGGATGTCGGCCATGCTTGTAGGGATGACCCGGAGCGGGCTTTTGCCGGGCACGAGCCGGACGGTCAGGAACGAGTTGTCGATCCTGATCGTATTCGCGCCGACCATGATAGCATCGTACGCGGCCCGGGTCTCGTGGAGCAAAATCTCGGTCTCGTGCGCCATGTACTTCATGAGGATCTTGCTGGACGCTCCGTTTTTCAGGGTGAGTTTACCGTCAGCGGTGATCTCAGACATCATGAGGACATGGGGGCGGGCCGTGGGTGCTGCCATACTATTTTTCAACTCGTGACAGAATGTTTGGCGCAGGATGTAAAGAATTTGCTGATTCCTGCGGGTTTTAATAATCCCTCCCGGGCTGCCGGGTTTTCCCCGCCGCTACCAGTCCCGTAACTATTAATGGTTCGCATACCTATCATGGGAGCATGAATATTACCGCCCTCCGGCCCCGGTTCAAGCAGTACCTTGAACCGGTTGCCCGGGGCTTTGTCCGGTGTGGTGTCACCCCGAACCAGTGTTCGTTTCTTGCCCTTGTGGCCGGCATAGCTGCTGCTGCGCTTTTTGTGGAACGCCAGTTCCTTGTCGGGAGTATCCTTCTCGTGCTCTCCGCACTCTTCGATCTCATTGATGGCAGCATCGCCCGGCAGACAAATTCCCACACGAACTTCGGGGCGGTCTTTGACTGGATCGTGGACAAGTACGTGGATGCCCTGGTCCTTTTGGGTGTCGGGCTCTCGGGGATCACAATCGTCAGCGGGTTTCTGCCGGTCCCGCCGGTCGCTGATTTTGCCGTAGTGGGCCTTGCGATGACAGGTTCCTTGATGAACACGTTCATCAAGCCGGTGGTCTACGCGGAGATCGGGTACCGGGAAAAGGTGGAAGGGAAGATCGACGACCCGCTCGAAGGTGTCGGGTTTTTTGGCCGGCCCGAGACGTTCCTTGTTTTGATCCTCGGGGGTGTGACCGGGTTTATCTGGGTCTCGGTGATCATTATCGCGGTCTGTACGAACCTTTCGGCCATCCAGCGGATCCTGTATCTCTACCGGGCGCTGAAGTAACCCGGCCCTGCTCATCCCCGGTATCCCTGTTTTTTCGTAGTATTTTTAGCGTCTTTATGGTGCGGCAGTGCGGCCGTTAAGCAAACCGTCTTTTCCCTCATTCCCTCACTTGAAAACCCGGTGGATGCGGGGCCGTGCGGTTGCGGCAGGAACTATCGATCTGTGGGTGTGGGCCTGCGACGCATCGGCAGGGCGGGTAAAGGGATACTGACGTGGCGCGAAAAAACAGAATGCAGGGTTTGCGGGAAAAAACCGGGGTCCCGTTTCCCGGGAAGAGGATGTTCTCTCACGAACCGGCATCCGGTTCTTTTACCGGCTCGTTACGGGTTTCGGGCACGGGTTCGGCCGGTTCCGGTACGGCTACCGGTCCGGGCCCCCTGTTGCCGCCTTTCCCGAATGCTACCATGATCTCGCCGTAGTACAGCTGGAAGAGTTCCTCCGCAAAGGTTCCGAGCCGGGGGATGAGCGTGAAAAGGCCGTACGCGATCAGGATCAAAAGGACGAGTGCGAGCATCTCGGCAATCACATTGTGGGCCCAGAAGAAACTCTCGTACCCGATCTCCCCGTTGCCGGCAATATCCGGGTAATAGGGGAACCACT
>JAQWDG010000104.1 GCA_028705545.1 Methanoregula sp.
AACGACGTGGGCCATGCACTTTCCGACATCTCGATGAGCCACACATGACCGGATTCGAGCCCCTGATCGTATTCGGCATCGTGCTGGCGCTCGTCCTCAACTTCCTTAACGGTATGGCAGATGCCGCGCAGGGGATTGCCACGGTAGTAGCGACCCGGGCGCTCTCCCCGTTCAGGGCGGTCCTCCTGACCGGGTTCTGCAACATGATCGGCCCCTTTCTCCTAACCACTGCCGTTGCAGCGACCATCGGGACGGCGATTGTTAACCCCGGGGCGCTCACCCCCCAGATCATCATCGTGGCAATGCTTGCCTCTACGGCACTGGTATTCCTTGCAACCCGTGTCGGCCTTCCCCTCTCAAGCAGCCATGCTCTCATCGGCGGGCTCATCGGTGCGGGCATCGCCGCGTCCGGGATCGGTGCGGTGATCTGGCCGGATGCGGGAGTCATCCTCGATACGTTTGCCTGGGCACTGGCCGGGGCAGTCGTGGGAGCGGTCGTGGTAGGTGCGATTGCCGCCGCTTTCGAAGGAGATATCCGGCTGGCAGCCCTTATCGGGGCGATCTGCGGAGGAGCCCTTGCCGTCCCCCTGCTCATACTCCTTGGCGTGCTTAAAATCACCGGGCTCCTCGCGGTCGTCCTGTTCATCTTCATCTCACCGGTTCTTGGCGCAACAGTAGCTTTCCTCTTCGATGTGCTGGTCTCGCACCTGTTCCGGAATTCCCGCCAGGACCGGATGAAACGGATCTTTTCCCCGCTCCAGATCGTTGCATGCTGCTTCCAGGCCGCAGGGCACGGGGCAAACGACGGGATGCACGCGGTCGGGGTGATCACCGCACTTCTCGTCTCCGCCGGGATCCTTTCAACATTTGCCGTACCCCTCTGGGTGCTCCTCTGTTCGGTCGCTGCCATCGGACTAGGCACCTGTTTTGGCGGATGGAAGATCGTAGACCGTATGGCAAAAGGGATCACGAAAATCCGGCCCTACCAGGGGTTCTGTGCGGGAACTGCCGGCAGCATGACGCTCGCCCTTGTAACGACACACGGCATCCCGGTCTCGTCCAACCACGTGATAAGCGGCGCTATTGTCGGGGTCGGAGTGACCCGGGGGAAAAATGCGGTGCAGTGGAATGTCGTGCGCGAAATGATGATCGCATGGGTGGTCACGATCCCGCTTGCCGCGGTATGCGCGTGGGCGGGATATATGCTCTGTATGCTTGCTGCCCCCCTGATCCTGTGAGCACAATATTTCGCTATGTTTTTAGGCTTTCTGCGCTGATGAAGAGTAGGTTTGGAATATGGGGCTCCGGGAACTACTGATACCTCAGGACAAGGTATTTTTCGATATGTTTGAGCGACAGGCGGCAACCGTGCGCGAAGCCGCCTACCAGCTGGTGGTTTTAAGCGAGGATTTCACGAACGTGAAAGAGAAACGCCACGCGATAGAGCTCCTGGAGCACCAGGGCGACCAGATCACCCACGGCATCTACGAGCAGCTCAACAGCACGTTTATTACCCCGATCGACCCGGAGGAGATCTCGCGCCTTGCATCCACGCTCGACGACGTGCTGGACTACATCGACGGTTCCTCGGAGAAGATGCACTATTACGGTATCGAAAACACCGACTCCCACATGGTCGAACTGGCAAAGCTGATCCACCTTTCCACCATCGAGATCGAAGGCGCGGTAAAAGGTATCCGCTCGATAAAAGATCCCCGGTATATCGAAGAGCGGTGTATCGAGGTCAACCGGCTCGAAAACCTTGCAGACGATGTGCTCGCCCAGGCCGTGACCGACCTTTTCAAGACCACCGACGCAATTGCAATCATCAAGTACAAGGATATTTACGAGAACCTGGAAACGGCAACCGATTACTGCGAGGACGTGGCAAACGTACTCTCGGATATCGCGATACGGCATTCGTGAGGTGGATACATGCATACCCGGTCGGGAAGTGAGTACCTGTGATCGAACCACCCCTGATCCTTATTATCGCGATCATTATCGTTGCGCTCATCTTCGATTTCACGAACGGTTTCCACGATTCGGCCAATTCAATCTCGACGGTAGTTTCCACAAAGGTCCTCTCCCCGCGAAATGCCGTGCTCTTTGCGGCGTGTTTCAATTTTCTTGCAGCGTTCGGTTTTGGCGTTGCGGTCGCAGACACCATCAGTAATATCGTGGAACTCAACGTGGTCGCGACTACCATTATTCCCTATATCGTGCTCGGGGCCCTCACCGGTGCCATCAGCTGGAACCTGATCACGTGGTACTTCGGCCTTCCCACATCGTCCTCGCATGCACTCATCGGAGGGCTGACCGGGGCAGGGATCTCCGCTGCCGGGATTGCTGCCATCAAATGGTCGACGGTGGGCAAAGTCGCACTCTTCATGGTGCTCTCGCCGCTGATCGGCCTTGTCTGCGGGTTTTTGTTCATGGCGGCACTTCTCTGGATCACCCGCAGCGCAAACAAGACCACCGCCGAAGGATATTTCAAAAGACTCCAGCTCTGTTCTGCGGCGGCATACAGTTTCAGCCACGGGACAAACGATGCCCAGAAAACGATGGGCATCATCCTTCCCCTCCTCTTTTCCATCGGGTATTTCGGGACGAACGCCGCATCCGGTTCGCTCCCCGTCCCGTTCTGGCTGATCATACTCTGCTACACGACCATCGCACTCGGAACCCTCGCGGGAGGGTGGCGGATCGTAAAGACCATGGGCTACAAGATCACCAAGCTCCGCCCGGTCCATGGGTTTGCGGCAGAAACGGCCGGGGCGGCGACAATCCTCGGCGCATCCGCAGCCGGGATCCCGGTCAGTACCACACATGTGATCTGCTCGTCCATCATGGGCGTCGGGACAACAATGGGATCGAGCACGGTGAAATGGGGGATGGCCCGGAGCATTATGGTTGCATGGATCCTCACGATACCGGTGAGCGCAGTTATCGGCTACGCTGTCTTTGCGGTGATTTGGGTATTTGTCGGGGCCTGATCGGTCTTTTTTTAATCCCGCCGGTCCCCGGATTGGTCGGGGCAGGACCGGGGGAATTCTCTTGATCGCAGAAACCGGGGGATACGCAGGTATCCTTGGGGTTTGGGCATCGCAGGAATCCACCGGGCAGGATTCGCGGCGGACATAATTTCCCCCAGGGACCCCCTCCGGACCCGGATAAATTCTTACTAAAAAAATACTGTTTTTCTCCCGTGAAACAGGTGCTGTACGGTGTATCGGATCCTGGAGGGGGTCTGTGGGGGAAAAATAATTCCCGCAACGTAAACGGCATATTCCACTCAGGTCATGTGCCGTGTTAAGCTGGTGAAAAATACGGTGGCGGTGCCGGACTGTTCCCGGACCTTGCCGGATTACCGGCCCGTGGTCTGGTAGTACCGGCAGTACTGCCGTATCACGCACTGCTCGCAGGCCGGCTTTTTTGCATCGCAGGTTGCCCGCCCGTGGGCGATGAAGACATCGGTGAGGTCGCCCCATTCCTTTTTCGGGAAGAGCGCCATGAGATCCTGTTCGATTTTTGCGACCTCGTCCGTATCGGAAAATCCGATTCTCTGCGCCAGCCGGCGCACATGGGTATCCACCGCAATCCCGTGGTTCTGCCCAAAGCCGTGGTAGAGCACGATGTTTGCCGTCTTCCTGCCGACCCCGGGTATTGTTAACAGGTCTTCCATGGTCTGCGGCACCTCGCCGCCAAAGCGGTCGATCAACGCCTGTGCGGCAGCGACGATGTGTTTTGCCTTTGCATGGTAAAACCCGAGCCGGTGGATGATGGGTTCTACATCGCCGATCTTTGCCCGGGCAAGGGCCGCCGGTGTCGGGTAGGCGGTAAAAAGGGGTTTTTTAACCATCAGGACTGCCTTATCGGTAGTCTGGGCGGAGAGGATGGTGAGGATCATTACCTCGAACGGCGTGCCCCGGCAGACCGTGGTCGGAGATTCCCGTGCGTCAGGATATGCTTTTACCAGAAGAGAATAGATACGGCGGGCATCCTGTCGGTTCATTATCATGGGGTAGGGCGGATTCGAACCGCCGTCAAAGCGTCCCAAACGCTCTAGGATGGACCAGGCTACCCTACTACCCCGCGTCTTACAGTATTGTTGCCAGCCGCTAAAAATACCTGCCGTTATGACGAAAAAAGTCAGAGGGGGAGGATCTTTTTCTTTGTATCGCTCACGACCGAACACCGGCAGGAACCGGAGAGGAGCGCGTCGGCAAGGTTCTCCGGGTTTGTCCCGTCTAGGACGACGAGCGGGATGTGGCTGCGCTCCACGACCCGCGCCGCGATAATGTCAAGAACATTGTGCGAACCGGCCCCGAGACCGCCCTGCCCGACAATGGTTAAGAGTTCCTGCGGGGTGAGCGTCGCATGGTACGGCGTACCGGGATACTTTTTCGGGTCTTTGTCGTAGATCCCGTCAACCGAGGTCACGTTTACAAAGACATCTGCCCTGACTCTCTCCGCAAGCACGGCTGCAACCGCATCGGTTGTCTGGCCGGGGGTGATCCCGCCCATCACCACGATCTTCTTTGCCTCGGCAAACTTCTTTGCCTCCGAATGGCTCTCGGCCACCTTCGGATACGCAGCCTCGCCGAGCGCAGCGATGAGGAGCGTTGCATTGAGCCGGGTTACGAGGATCCCGATCTCGTCAGCGGTCCCCTCGTCAATCCCGAGGTCACGTGCAACATCGATATAGTCCCGGGCGCCGCCGCCCCCGCCGACCACGACAAAGAGCCGGTGTTTTGCCGCGATCCGTTCGAGCACCGGGATATACGCCTTTATCCGGTTCTCGTTGAGTTCCGGGATCAAAATCGAACCGCCGAGCGAGATAACGACCGTCTTCATTGCACTAGTTTTTGTACCGGATGCTCATATAGAGTTGTTCTAAGGAGGAATGCCCGTATGCTGATCTGCCCGGTCTGCAAGAGCCACGATATTTTCCCGGTTGCCGGGGGATATATCGGCCAGGTCTATCTCTGCAAGAACTGTAAGTACCGTGGTTCGTTTGTACTGGAAATCGACGACCCGGGAAACCCCGGAAAAAAGGAGACCTCCGCGGAACAGGAACCGTAACGTAAGGTGAGAGGCATGCACGAGGCACGCCAGTACATAAAAAAAGAAAATAATGCCGTGCAGTGTACGCTGTGCAGCCACCGTTGCAGGATTGCCGACGGGAAGCATGGGATCTGCGGTGTGCGGCAGAATACCGGGGGCACGTTGTACGCGACGACTTACGGTCTCGTGAGTGCCGAAGCGGTCGATCCGATCGAGAAAAAACCGCTCTACCATTTCCTGCCAGGAACATTATCCTACTCCCTTGGCGGAATCGGGTGCAATTTCAAATGCCGCCACTGCCAGAACTGGCAGATCTCGCAGGCTGACCGGACGAATTCCCGTCTCGTCCCGATCTCCCCGAATGAGGGAGTTTCCCGGGCCATTGCCGAAGGATGCGCGAGCATCTCGTGGACCTATAACGAGCCGACCATCTGGCATGAGTACACCCTCGATATGGGCACACTCGCCCGGTCCCGGGGCCTTGGCACCTGCTATATCACAAACGGCTACATCACGGAGGAAGCGCTGCGGGAACTTGTCCCCATGCTCTCCGCATTCCGGGTGGATCTCAAGGCCTTCACCGATGATTTTTACCGGAAAATCTGCGGCGCACACCTCCAGCCGGTGCTCGATGCCGCGGTGCTCGCCCGCGAACTGAAAATGCACATCGAGACCGTGACGCTCGTGATCCCCGGACTTAACGACAGCAGGGAGGAGATCGATGCCCTGATCCGGTGGGTGATCGAAAACCTCGGGCCCGACACCCCGATGCACTTCTCCGCGTTCCATCCGGATTACCGGATGACAGACCGCGGCGGGACACCGGGTGCGCTCATCGAAAAGATATGCACCCGGGCAAAAGAACTCGGCCTCCACTACCCCTATTCAGGGAATGTAGGATACAGCAGGTTCGACAATACCTACTGCCCGGCCTGCGGTTCGCTCCTCATCGAACGAAAAGGATTTTCCGCACGGATCGTGGGCCTCGATGACCGGCAGTGCACAAACTGCGGCGAAAAGATCGGGGTCGTACGCCATGTTGCATGATCCGGTTCCTCCAGAAACCCGGTTCCTTGCCGACCGGATGCTCGGCACCCTCACCCGCTACCTCAGGTTCATGGGATACGACACGGTCAGCGCAAACGGGTGGTCCCCGGGAGATTCCCGGGAAGACACCCGGCTGCTCGATCTGGCATGCCGCGAGAACCGGATCCTGCTGACCCGGGACCACGAACTTGCCCGGAGGGGCAAAAAACAGGCAGTACTTGTCGGG
>JAQWDG010000105.1 GCA_028705545.1 Methanoregula sp.
GGAGTGTTGCGGTACTCCACTTCTTCCGGGGACTGCCGTTGAATGCAATGAGTTTCATTTCTTTCCTCATGCGGAGGTCATCCGTACTCTCCTCTTTTTAGTGCCCGGGTAATAGAATGAGCAGTAGGCTGGAGGAAACAAGGTTACAAGGGTGGCGGGTTTTTTAAAGGGTAAAATCCGGGTACCGGGAGCAGGGTTAATCCGTATGGTGCAGGTCGGGATCGGGACCGGCATGCAGCAGCCCACCGGTCCGGATCGTCTCCCTCCACCGGGCCCACTGCTCGTCAATCTCGCGGACATATGCCGCCGACTCCCGCTCATTTTCATCGGGTACGATGATCCCGGCAATGCCGCCGTCACGGAACCAGAGCCGGCGGGAACCCATAAGAGCAAGCACGGGATCGTGGGTGGCAATAAAGGTGATCTTCTCTTTTTGTACCAGGAGTTCGAGCGCCCGCCTCCGGTCGACCCCGGCGTTTTCGATCTCGTCAATGAGTACAATCGGCGACGGGCTCAAGAGCGCCGTATCGGCGATCATCAGAGCCCGGGACTGCCCGCCGCTCAACTGGGTGACCGATACGTTCCCGGTAAATTTTTCGCCGCTCAAATCGTTTGCCGCGGCAAGGATGGCCCGGACAATCCCGTCGGGATCCGGGCTGATCCGTGACTCCGCATGGAGCATGAGAAACTCCTCTGCCGAAAGGTCTACGATAAAATTCATCTGCTGCGAGAGCTGGGCCACCAGTTTCTGGCCCGTGGCCCGTACCACTGACGGGTCGACGGGTGAACCGTTGATGAGGACCCGGCGGCCGGTAACGGTGTCGCCCTGTGCAAGCGACTCGATATCTGCCAGAAACCGGCTCTTTCCCGAACCGGTGGGCCCGACAATACAGGTTATATCGCCCGCCCGGCAGGTGAGCGTCTGATCCTCCGCCCGTCCGTATTTGTTCCTGCCACCGGTGATGGTGAGCGAGCGGACGTTAGCCAGTTCCATGCCGGTTCCTCCTCATGGTTCCTCCCCCTCTTTTCTGGGGAACTCCATGTGTCGGACATTTCCTATCTGGTAGGTGGTTCCCACCCGGGTCTCCCCAAGGCAATAGGAGCAGAGCGCTGCCGGCATGGCAAACCGGAGCTCGGAGCCCTCGAACGATTTCATATCGGGGATCTCCCTGAAGTACCGCATCAGGTTCGTAATACCCTGGCCCGTAAGGCCGTTTACCATCACGATACCGGCCCGGGGATTTGCGCGGGAGACCCGGAAGGCAAATACCTCGCGTTCGGCCTGGGAAACGATATCGCCCTTGGTGACGACCACGATATCTGCGAGTCTGAGCATCGGCCCGATCTTCTTTGGCGTGTTGATACCGGAGAGGACGTCGATGACGCAAACCGCAGTAATACCCCTGAGATGGGGCGAGCACCGGCAGCAGAGGCCGGCGCTCTCGGTGACAAGGAGATCGAATCCCTCGCGTTTTCCCCAGGCAACGCAGTCCTCGATGTTTGCCACAAAGAAATGGTCGGGACAGAGACCGCCAGACAAACCGGTGCAGACCGGGATCTGTGCCCTGCGGTAGATCTCCCCGTCATCGGACGAGATGCAGTCGAACTTTGCAACCCCCGCACGGACACCTTCTGCCTGCGCTGCCTGTACGAGGTGAAGGATGACAGCGGTTTTCCCGGACGAGGGCGGACCGGCAACAGTGATCAGTCTCATGAATAATTCCCGGAAAAGACCGCAGCAAATTCACGGCTGACCATTTCGGTTTCTTTGCCGATATCGTGTCCGCGGATATAGTCCCAACCGATCCAGGAAAACGCCGTGTCGCGGGGAACGCATGGTGGGACATCGGGCACCATGCTCGGGAAATGCACGCCCGAGAGGAGCGAACCGGTCTCTTTTCCGGCAAGGAATTTGATGAGCAAATCGAGATCCGTGCTGTGGTCGCGCTTCACGATCATGGTGACGGGGCTCACAATGGCGCCCTCTTCCGGCCAGACTATCGTGACGTTACGGGTGTTTTTTGCAAGGTTTGCAAAGAAAAACGGCATGATCGAGATTGCCGGACCACCGGCTTTTGACCCGGCGTTTTTTACCATCTGGGCCGGGTGGACGGCAGAAGAGATCGAGCGGGCAAGCATGCGAATACCCTCCAGACCCATCTCCTTATAGAGCGTGAGAAGCACGGTCTCGCAGAAGAACCCGTCCTGGCCCCGGATCGCAACCGATCCCGTAAACTCCGGGTGAAGGAGATCCGTCCAGCGCTCCGGGATCTGCCGGTCCCCGATACGGGTATTATCGACCACCATGACCTCGATGTTTGCGCCAATTACCGAGTAGTGCCCGTCCGGATCGGCAAGATCGAGACGATCGTACGTTGGGGAAGCATGCTCTATGACATCGGAAAAATAGCCCTTGTTTTTGAACCGTTCGAAGAAATCGCGGTGGTAGTAACCGTTCAGGCCCGGGGAGATCACGATATCAGGCATGTCGATGAGGTCTTTAAATTTCGGGATATGGGTGTAGTATGCAAGCTGGTTGTTCGCATTGGATTCAATAAGGTACGAGAACGGCGGTTTCCCGCCCCACTCGCGGGAGACAAACTGCGTAAACGCAGAATCGAAGGGAATCTTGACCGGGCAGGGCATGAGTCCCAGGAACTGGAGATCGCGCTGATTGTAGCTCCGGGCCGCAAGCGATCTGTTTTCCGGCGTGCGGTACGCGGCAGCGTGCTCTTTTGCAAGCGCGATAAAGCCTGCGCAGTCGATATTTTTGTCGCGGAGCGCGTCTTCAAGGGTGAGATAGACAGCCTTCTCCGACCGGCTCGGGGCATCCCTGAGTTCGGCAAGACTGTACGACTCGAAAAGCTGCTCCAGTTCCGGGTACCGGGAGAGCACGGACCGGATGGAGTGGTTCGGGACGATATAGACAGGATCGTCGGTATTTTCTTTCATTCGTCACATCTCTTTATCGTTGGCCAGACCGCCGGAATTTATCAGGTTCAAATCGGCATTCCTGCAAGACAGGAAATGACATTTGTGATAGCCGGACCGGAAAAGAAAAAGGTCCCGGCCGGACACTTTGCGATCCCGTCCTAGCGGGAATCCACCGGGACAGAGAACTTTCGTTCCCAGGGAGGGCGGAAAAACTCGTGGACACTCATGTTGATCGGGTACCCGGACTGTCCGGCAGGACTATTCGGTTTCTGGCCGATCAGCATAGTGACCCCGTCGTCGGTCCTGAATGGATCGGGGATCTTTACGGTCCGGATGAGTTCCATACCGGCCTGCGTGAGCGCTTCAACGTACCGTCCGGTCACAAACGGCCGGGGTGCGCCGCCCCGCCTCCGCCACTCCGGTTCATCGGAGAAACGCCACATCCTTCCTTCCAGGTCCCGGATACAGTCCTTTTCCCGCTCCCCGTCTCCCCCCTGGACATTGACAAAGTACCCGCCGGGGTTGAGCGCATCGCAGATCCGCGGGAGCATCTCAGGGCGTTTGCCGCAGGGTGTGGACGACGAGAGGATTATATCGTACCCCCGGCCAAAATCGTCCCGGAAAAAGTCTCCGGCCCAGGTGGTGACCTGTTGCCTGGCACCATACTGTGCGATGGAAGAACGGGCCGCTCCGATGACTTCAGGGAGATCGAAGACCGTGCATCGCATGTCCGGGTTGAGCCGGGCAAGTGCAATGGCGTACAGTCCATGGCCTCCCCCGAGATCGAGCATCCGTGGAGCCTCCGGTAGCCCGGGAAGCTCCATAATCTCACGGACCACGGTCTGGAGCCTTCCCGTGAGGGCATTAGCGGCCATGGACGGCAGTACCATGGTGAGGAAAAACTCCTTCTTGTCGTAGGAGACTGGCCCGGTGCCAATAATATCGGGGAGCCGCAGCCAGAGTTCGTGCGTGCGGATCATGAGTTTTTTTATATATTCGTCCTGCGAGTAGGGGGAGTCGCGTCCGAGAAATGCCGTTGCACCGGGTGTATTGACATACCGGTCCCCGGTTTTTTTGACAAAACCGCAGGAACACAGAACCTCCAGGAGTTCCGGGATCTGGTCTGAACCCGGGTAGTGCTGCGCCACGGTCTCACTGGTGACCGGAACGGTGAGGTGATCGAACATGCCAATGCTTACCGCACTGGCCAGCGCGAAAAACCGGTATGCCTCTGATGCCATGCTGTTGACCCTTGTATAAAACTCGTCAGGGTCTGGTTCAGGGGGCAGGATAAACGAGCGGAGCACCGCATCCTCTTCGGGGTTCCCGGTCAGGAACGAACCCTTTTTTCCCCGGTACACAGACAGGTCTGCGGGCCGGGACATATAGTAGAGGGATTCCTGGCAGGGAACAAACATACCTTAGTATTTCCATTAATTTTATTAATAGGTTATGGAAGCATATTTCCATCAAACCATTATTAAATAATGTACAATGACAAATCCTATCAGGAACAGGTCCGGGAAAAATCCCCGCCAAACCAAGGATAATGCTCCCATGGATCCTCCCCAGGTATACCTCAACAATGCAGCAACGAGCTGGCCCAAACCGCCGGGTGTGATCGCTGCCGTGAACGAAGCGCTGCGCCTGCCGTTTTCCGAGGCCGGGCGTTCCGCCGGTGGACTTTCTTCGGACTGTGTTGCCGATACACGCGGAACGGTTGCCCGGTATCTCCACGCACCGGATCCCAATCACGTGATATTCTGTGCAAATGCCACCGATGCACTCAATATACTCATCCAGGGATTTGCAAAAAAGGAAGGAAAACCCTTCCATGTCATTACCACCCAGACCGACCACAACTCCGTGATCCGGCCCCTGCGGACACTCGAAGCAGAGGGCCGGTGCCGGGTCACGGTAGTCCCCTGCACGGGCAGCCACGTGGAGCCGGCCGCCGTTGCCGGGGCGATCCGGCCGGATACCCGGCTCGCGGTGATCTCGCACGGGTCAAACGTCCTTGGATCCGTGCAGGACATTGCCGCTATCGGCAGGCTCCTGCAGGAGCGGGGGATATTTTTTATTGCCGACGGGGCGCAGACCGCCGGCCTCGTACCCCTCGATCTCAGGAACCTGCCGGTCGATGCGTTCGTTTTTACCGGCCACAAGTACCTCTTCGGTTTTCCCGGTACCGGCGGGTTTTATCTCCGCGATCCTGCACGGATCGCCCCGACCCGGCAGGGGGGGACCGGGACGGATTCCAAAAACCCGTTCCAGCCCGGGGGCATGCCGGAGAAGTTCGAAGCCGGGACACATAATTACCCGGGACTTGTCTCGCTTGCCGCAGGGATTTCGTTCCTGGAGCAGACCGGGGCCGATGCCGTGACACGGTGTATCCGCAAACAGACTGCAATCTTTCTTGAGGAGTTCCTGGCAACCGATGCGATACAGGTATACAACCCGTCACCCGAGCTTCCGGTGATCTCTTTTAATATCCGTGGCCTTGGAAACGACGACGCGGGTTTTGTCCTCCGGAAGATGTACGGGATCGTCACCCGGACCGGCCTGCACTGCGCCCCGCTCATCCATGAGCGGATCGATGGCGGCAGCGGCTGCGTCCGGATAAGCCCGTCTGTCCTGACACCGCAGGATGACTGCCGCCATGCCGCGGAGTGCATCCGGGAGGTGGCGGACCGTGCCAATAGCAGCTGAGCAGTGCCTTAAGAACTGCGCCGACGGCCGGATAAAAAAAGAATACCTGCTGACCGGGCCCTTCACCCAAAAAACCGCCAGCTGCCTCGAACCGTTCGGATCGGTCCAGCTCCTGACGTTTCTTCCTAAACCGCTCTTTACGCTGGTGCGACTTCCCAAAATGAATATGCGTGCAGTTATCGGCGAGAATGTCCTTGAAGTCTGGTACGAACCTGCCGATCTCCCGACTGCCGAACCGGAGATTTACCGGCTCCTTGCAAAAGACGTGGGGCAGCCGGAGGATTGAGCTTTCGGCAGATCCTCCCCGCAGGGTGGCGAAAGTGTATTCTTCAGCAGGATCGAACGGGGAAATCCCCGTATCCCCTTTCAGGGACTGAGAGACAACAATCCGCCTAGCATTTTTTTACCGGTATTTTCTCGCTTTCCAGGTAGTGCAGGCCCCAGGCACGTATGGATTCAAATACCGGGAAAAGGCCTTTGCCATACCCGGTCAGGGAATACTCGACCCGGGGCGGGACTTCGGGATACAGGACCCGGGAGATGATCTTAAGTTCCTCCAGCTCCCGAAGATGCGTCGTGAGTGTCTTGGAGTTCACGTTATGCATCTTTTTCTGGAGCGCGGTAAACCGGAGCTTCCGGTCCTTAAGGTTCCAGATGATGAGGATCTTCCACTTGCT
>JAQWDG010000106.1 GCA_028705545.1 Methanoregula sp.
AAAAAGCTGAGCACCCGAAACGCGATCCCCCCGATTACGACTGCCATCACAACTTCGACAGCTGTGATCGCAAGCGACTTTTTCCACCCGAACTCCGAGGCGAGCGCGAGGATCACCGAGATGCAGGGGATGTAGATCATGGTAACAAGGGCGAGCACGATGAGCTGGACGGGAGTGAGGACTGCCGCAAAGTTCGTGGTGCCCATAAGCACCGCAAGGGTGAGGATCGTCATCTCTTTTCGGACGATCCCGAAGATCAGCGTGATACCGACGATTGCCGGAAGTCCCAGCCAGAGGGTCGTGATCGGTGCGAGTGCCGCATTGACCGGAGTGAGCCAGCCGGCCCAGTAGAATGCCTGGATGAGTGCGCTCCCGACAATGTACGCCGGGAAAACCAGCCAGACAAGCGATTTTGTCCGGGCCCAGGTCTGCTTGAGAACGACCGATAGCGACGGGACATGGTAGTCCGGCATCTCCATGATGAGGCCCACTGATTCGCCGGGCATGACCTTAAAAGCCAGCCGGCCGGCAACAATGATCAGCAGGATGTCAAACGCATAAAGCGCAAGCGCCCACCAGATGTTGACAAACGCGGCGACAAGGCCGAGAATGACGACGGTCCGGGCAGTGCAGGGAACAAGCGTCACGAGAAACGCTGCGAGCAGTTTCTGCTTGGGCGACTCCATGATCCGGCAGGAATAACAGGCCGGGACATTGCAGCCGTAGCCGAGGATGATGGGGATGATCGCCTTCCCGTGAAGGCCCAGCTTGTGCATGCCCCGGTCGAGCATCACTGAGATCCGGGTAAGGTAGCCGGAGTCCTCGATGACCGCGAGGATCAGGTAGAACGGCAGGACGTACGGGATGACGAGCGTGAGACCGGCGACCAGGCCGGTAAAAGCGCCGTTTAGGAGCACGCTTCCAAACGATCCATCGATCACCGGTTCGTACTGCCCGAACTGTCCGAAGAACTCTGCAATGACTCCGGAGATCTGGGCGCCGATAAGAAACGTCCAGATCAAAAGCCCGCCGATCACCGCAATGACCATCAGGTACCCGAAGAACGGGTGGAGGGCGATGCTGTCGATCTTATCGGTAAGGCTCTTTTTTACCCCACCTTCAGAAGGCGCCCGGACCGTAATCACTTCTGATGCGATCCGGTCGGCGACCTGGTACCGTTCCGCGCTCATCACGACACAGACCGGTTCGCCGTGCAATGCCTCGATCTCCCGGGCGAGCGTATCCGCGGTCTCGACTGCCGCCGGAGACTGCTCCTTTATGACCCGTGAGATCTCCGGGTCGCGTTCGAGAAGTTTTATTGCAACCCAGCGGAGGGGATAGGCGGTCTTTACGCTGGCAAGCATTGCCGCAATCTTTTTGATCCTTCCTTCAACTTCCTTGCCGTACTCGAGCGTCGGCGGGACCGGTCGTTTGTGGACGAGATCGAGGATTGCATCGGTCAGGTCGGGTATCCCCTTCCCACGGATCGCAATGGTCTGGACGACCGGAACCCCGAGGAGTTCCGAGAGTTTTTTGATATCGACGCTGAGTCCCTTCTTCTCCGCGAGATCGATCTGGTTGACCGCGACCATCAGGGGAGGCGCGAGCTCCATGAGCTGGATGGTAAAAAAGAGGTTGCGCTCCAGCGCAGACGCGTCGATCACGTTCACGACCGCATCCGGGTGTTCGAGCGCAATGTACTCCCGGGATACCACTTCTTCCATCGAGTACGTGGTAAACGAATAGATCCCGGGGAGGTCGATGACCCGGATCCGTTTCCCCTTGTACTGGAGGAGCCCTTCGGCCCGCTCCACGGTTTTCCCCGGCCAGTTCCCGATGATCTGGTCGACACCGGTGAGCTGGTTGAATGTCACGCTCTTGCCGACGTTTGCATTACCGGCAAGGGCGATAGTATAATCGACATCGTTCACGGGTGTCTTGTTTTTTGGGGAACACCCTTTGCAGTCGCCGCATCCGCTCACGGAATCCCTTCCTTTGAAGCATCGACAAAAATATTCTCTGCTATGGTATGGTCGACGGCAAGTTTGGTCCGCCGCACAAAGACCTCGACCGGGCCGTTTAAAGGCGCCTTGCGGGTAACCGAGACCGTTGTCCCGAGCGTGAGCCCGAGATCGGAGAGGCGCTGGACAATCCGGCAGTCGCCCCGGATAAAGGCGATCTTTCC
Source organism: Methanoregula sp. (assembly GCA_028705545.1). Classification (GTDB taxonomy): domain Archaea; phylum Halobacteriota; class Methanomicrobia; order Methanomicrobiales; family Methanospirillaceae; genus Methanoregula. The sequence goes on from JAQWDG010000106.1 coordinate 2,186, forward strand.
TTTCTGCTGCGGCAAAAGCGCTGTGATCGGGATGATCTCGGCAGCCCGGGTTTCACCGGAGTCCGTAAATTCCGGGCCGGTCCGGGCGCTGCATTCGCTACAGCTCCCCACGCCCATGCTGCACGGGGCAATCGGGCTGCCGTGGGGACACCGCGCCGGTGCATTGAGCATCCGGCAGAGGGCGTTTTCCGTATCCTCGGAAATGGTGTGCTCCATCCGGCACGCTTCCTCGTGAACTTTTTCCCGTTTTATATGGAGCACATCGGCAAGGAAGACCTCGAGGAGACGGTGCCGCCGTTTTATGGTCTCGGCGATCTTCTTTCCTTCCCCGGTGAGGCTTGCGCCCTTGTAGGGCTCGTAGTTGACCAGGTTTTTTTCCGAGAGGTTCTGGAGGGCCTCGGTCACGCTCGCGGGCGCAACCTTGAGACATTTTGCAATCGCCGTTGTCTTCGCGGCGCCCTCCGTCCCTGCAATATCGTAGATTGCTTCGAGGTATTCCTCGACCTGTTCCTGCGCCATCTGTTCAATAATTAGGTTTCCCTAAATTAAAATGATTTCGGTCTGCCTAAAAAAAACCAGTCCGAGAGAAAAAAAGGAACTGATTTAAACCATCCCACCGATATTGAGTGAAAACGAAGAAGTGCCACGGACTATGATTTCCGCACTCTATGTCGACGATGAACCGGCCCTGCTTGAAATCGGCAGGATATTTCTTGAGCGGACCGGGGATATCCGGGTGGATACAGCGGAATCTGCACCCGAGGCACTCAAAAAGCTCCAGTCTGCCACGTACGATGTGGTGATCTCCGATTACCAGATGCCGGTGATGGACGGGATTGCATTTTTAAAAGCGCTGCGGGCGGAAAATACCCACCTCCCGTTCATCATCTTCACCGGCAAGGGCCGCGAGGACGTGGTGATCGAGGCACTCAACTGCGGGGCAGACCACTACATCCAGAAAGGAGGGGCCCCAAAGGCGCAGTTTGCGGAACTGACCCATACGATCCGCCGGGCCGTAGAACGCAAGCGGGCAAACGACACCATCCTGCACCTCAACCGGATTTACTCGGTCCTTTCACGCACCAACAAGGCGGTGATCCATATCCGGACCCGGCGGGAACTGCTTGACGAGGCGTGCCGGATCGCCGTTGAAGAAGGGAAATTCCTGATGGCCTGGATCGGGATGACCGATCCGGCGACGCACCAGGTTCACCCGGTTGCAGCCTGCGGATACGAGGAAGGGTATCTTAGCAACCTCTCTATTACCACCGACAATGTCCCGCAGGGCATGGGTCTCACCGGTTCTGCCATCCGCGAGGGAAAGCCCATGATCTGCAACGATATACGCTCGGATCCCCGTATGGAGCGGTACCGGGACGAAGCGGCCCGGCGCGGGTACCGTTCCTCCGCGGCACTCCCGATCCGGAACGGTGATTCGGTTGTCGGCGCGATGCGGTTCTATGCAAGCGAACCCGGCTTTTTTAACGACCGGGAACTGGCGCTCCTTTTGGAACTTGTGGAAGACATCTCTTTTGCGCTGGGCCTGATGAAAGATACCGCCGGCGGACCGCTGCCCGAAACACCATAAAAAACATAAAAAAAACGGGGATGGCAGCGGAAGATCTGATGGTTTTTCAGGATCCGTTTTTCATCCTGAATGTACCGGACGGCACCGTGAGCTCGAACCGGGCACCTTTCCCGGGGGTGCCGGTCTCTATTATGGAGATGTCCGTGCCCGCAAGGATCTCGCGGGTAAGGAAGAGGCCAAGGCCGGTATGTTTCCCGAATCCCCTGGTGAAAAGTTTTGCCTTATCCGTATCCGGGATGCCCTCGCCATCGTCAGAACACGTGATAAGGAGGCTTTCGCCGTTGCGGGCACAGGAAAACTCGATTGTCGTCAGGGTATTCCCGCCATGCCGGACAGCGTTATCCATCAGGTTGATGAGCACCTTGACAAAGAGGGGATCGGCATAAATGGATATGCCTGCACAGTTGTCCGTCACCGTCACGTGCCTGAGATCGACCTGTCCTTTTGCGATTCTTATACCCCGGGAAATCTCCTGCCAGACCGGGACATTTATCCCGGTCTCCTGGTAATCGCGGGTAAACCTGACCTCTTCGAGGATCATCTGGGTCAGTTCCTCAATTTTCAGGATGTACGCCCGGCTCTTTGCCGGGTCGTCCTGCGCCTTCATCAGGTCCGTGTAGGTCATCAGGCCGGCAAGCTTGTTTGCCATGTCGTGCCGGGTGATGGTGGAAAGCAGGGTGATCTTCGCATTCGCGGTTTCGAGGGCTGCAAGCGCAGTGCGCAGGTCGGTTATGTCGCGGAGGATGAAGAGGTGGCCGGGACGGGATTCGTTCGGGGCCGGGATCGTCTGGCAGATCGCATCGTAATACCGCATATGGCCGCCAGCGGCAATCCGGATCTCCCGGTGCGTCTCGTTCTCACCGGCTCCCGTATCCGAAATGAACGGAGCAAGTGTGGGGAAAGAGTCCGCAAGGGAACTGCCGATCAGTCCGGATTCAGGCAGGCCGGCAATCCCGCGTGCGGCGGGATTAAGATCAATGATCAGGTCCCGTGCATCGGATATCACAATTCCATCGCTAATGGATGAAAATATCTTCGGGTACGCAACAGGCTGCATAGTGAAGAGCTGGTACCGGAACAGGCCGATCGCGAGAAGAATCCCCACAACCGTGAATGTTAAGGGAGTAAGATCCAGGCCCGGCAGGGGGATTGCACCGGCAACATAGAGAAAACTAATAAGCACAGGGAGGGTGACTGCACCAAGGAGAAGGGCAATCTGCCTGCGGTAAATTGCCGGGGCACCGGAATACCGGCTTGCGATGAGAATGCAGGCAGTTGCGATAAGAAGATACGAATATGTGGTATGCAGCCAGAAGAGCGGGCCACGGGAAAAATTCCAGACTACCGAACCGGATAGTACAGAGGGGACGATATCAGAATAATACAGGTAGTGGAATGAATTTGTTGCAACAAAGAGCACATCGAGAGCCGGGATGACAAAGAGGAGGAGGACGTTTCTTCGCGTGACATACTGGTTCCTGCCGGTATAACGCAGGGCAAGGAGCAGCCATGCTACCGGTACCGTGACAATCCCGAGATACTCAATATCATTGAGCAGCAGATTTGAGGCAAGATCCGCACTGACCAGCTGGAACGCATACCCGATTGACCAGAGGGTAGTTGCTGCCATGAGCAGGGCAAACGGTTCGGCCACCGGGTTGGACCGGTTTTTGAGGGCGAAACCGGCAAGTACGAGAGTCACGGCAGCTGAGACGAGCAGGGGGAGAAAAAACGGGGAGTACTGCAGGATCATCGGGTCATCGTGCGGGAATAATAATCCCGTAATTTATACTTCCGTAGCGTAGGTGAGGTATAATATTGAGGCTTTCGGAATTATATCCGAAGAATCAGCCGGATATCCCGGCAGGGATGCATTCCGTCCGGGTCTCCTGTTCTGGAAGGTATTTGAGTCATGCATGCATTGGTAGGTACGGTAAGGTACTATCATGGCAATTGACTGGTACAACGAGTTTGTCGATACGAACTACGAACCGGCAAAGGACGATATTGTCTGCCTGTTTTATTTTGAACCGGCAGCCGGGATCACGGATAAGGAGGCAGCCGGACGGATTGCGTCCGAGAGCTCGACCGGGACCTGGACAACGCTTGCAACACTGCCGCCCCGGATGAAAAAACTGGAGGCAAAGGCGTTCGATTTCGACAGGCATTTCGTGAAAGTCGCTTACCCGCTCGCGCTCTGGGAAGAGGGGAACGCCGTGCAGCTGATGAGCGGGATCGCGGGGAACATTTTCGGGATGAAGGCCCTCAGGAACCTGCGCCTTGTCGATGCAACGCTCCCTGCCGCCTACCTCAAAGGTTTCAGGGGCCCTCACTTCGGGATGGAAGGGATCCGTAAGATGATGGGGATCCAGGGCCGGCCGTTGACCGGTGCGGTGCCCAAACCCAAGATCGGGTTCTCTGCAAAAGAGCATGCGGAGGTCGGGTACGAGACCTGGATGGGCGGGTTCGATTTCGTCAAGGACGACGAGAACCTGACTTCGACCTCGTTCAACCGGTTCGACGACCGGGTAAA
>JAQWDG010000107.1 GCA_028705545.1 Methanoregula sp.
CGCTGATGTTTTTTCACGGATAGAATACTGGAAAAATCGTCTCGGATTTCCCGAACGGGAATTGTCTACAAATCAGAATTCAGGTAATACAGCATCATCGCAACCGGGGGATGCCACAGCGGCGGGGGCGGAGGCTTGCCGGAGACCTAAAAGAGCGTTATCTACCCCCCGACTTCTCGCGAATACAAAAAAAAGCAAAAAAAATTTCCAAGATCAGAACCGTTCAGACCTTCCTCAGTTCCGTCACTTTCAGGATATCCGTCCTCGTCACGATCCCGATAATCTTGTCGTCCTGCATGATCGGGATCCGTCCGATATTCCTCGTGGTCATGAGATGGAGCGCCTCCATCACCGGGGCATCGGGCGGGAGAGTGACAAGATTGTCCCGGGTCATGACATCCTTGACCTGCATGGCGTCGCGGTCGATGGGCGAGGTCCGGTTCACGTCCGCAAGCGTCACCATCCCGACGAGCATATCCCGGTCGGTGACCGGGAACCCGAGGTGCTTGCTCGCATACATCATCTCCACGACTTTTGCGAGCGGCAGGTTCGCGGGAACCGCCGTCACCGTGGTCGTCATCATGCTCCCCACGGTCACGTCCTGTAAGAGGAAATGGTATTTTACCGCGGTCGACTCCATGCTCGCCCCGATGTAGATGAAGAGCGCGATAAGGACAAGGAACGGGTTGATGAAGATGAGCCCGACAATCCCGAAGATCACCGCAAAAACCTTGCCGACCGTTGCGGCAATCCCGGTTGCCCGGTCAAGCGGCATCCGTGTCGCAAGCACGGCCCGCAGGACTCTTCCGCCGTCCATGGGAAACGCCGGGATCAGGTTGAACACACAGAGGATGATGTTTAAGAGCCCGAGATAGCCAAAGACAAAGATCAAAAGTCCCTGGTAGCCGGGATCCGCAGTCATCTCCGGGACAACATACACGAGCCCGCAGCAGGCAAAGCCGAAGACAAGGCTCATGAGCGGGCCGGCAAGGGCCATCGGAAGTTCGGTTTTTGGCTCCGGTGTCCCTTCCTCCATCTGGGCGATCCCGCCGAACATTAAGAGCGTGATGCTCTGCATCTTAATCCCCTTTGCCCGGGCAACGAGCGAATGGGCGAGCTCGTGGACAAACACTCCCAAAAAGAGGCCGAGGGCAACGACCGTCCCGAGGATCCACGGCATCCACCCGGAAGTGATCAGGGACGTGTCGATCGATACGTTAAAAATTTCCTTGAGCATATCGGTTGTCGGCCCGATCTCGCTCCCGATAATAAACGCAAAGAGCGGGATGACAAGGATAAAAGTGTAATGGAGAAGGATCGGGATATCGAAAAGCCGCCCGATCCGAAGAGATCCGTCCATAAAGTAAGGATTATCTTTTTAACCCATATGGTATATACTTTCATCTGATAACGATGGAAACCCAGATAACGGATTTATTCGGGCTCGCGATTTACACGGACAAGGGCATGTACATCGGCGAGGTCGACGATGTCGTCATTGACGTGGACTCCAAAAAGATCGAATCGCTTGTCGTAGGCAAGGTCAACGACCAGCTCTTCGAACTCAAGAACTACAAGGGCCTCAAGCTCCCGTACCGGATCATCAGCGCCATCGACGATATCGTCCTCATCCGCCACCTGCCCGGTGCATTCGCCGGATCCGGCACGATCGAGGAACAGTAAAGCCACGGTTTTTCTGGGGCAATACGGGGCGGCCTTTCACCGGCAGCCCCCGGGTATTTTTCTTATTTCGTCATTTACGGGGAGGATATCGTTCATGGAAGACCGGGAGATCTTTGCAAACCTTGTCACCGTCCCCCCGGTCTTTGTCCGGCTCGACGGCCGTGCGTTCCATGCCCTCACAAAGAAACTCGCGTTTGCCCGGCCTTTTGACGACCGGTTCAGCGGGGCAATGGAGCAGGTCTCGCGTCTGCTCGTGGCGGAGAGCGGCCTTTCCCCGGTCTTTGCCTATACGTTCTCGGACGAGATCAGCCTGTACTTCCGCGAGCTCCCGTTCTCGGGAAGGGTGGAGAAGATCGATTCGGTCGCAGCCTCGTACGCGGCAAGCGCCCTCACGCTTGCCCTTGGCGTTGACGAGCCGCTCGCTTTTGACGCCCGGATCGTGATCGCGACCCCGGATATCGCGATCGAGTACATGACGGACCGGCAGGGTGAGGCGTGGCGCAACCACATCAACGCCTACTGCCAGCAGGCGCTCGTATCGGAGGGGATGAACATGGCAGAAGCGGCAGAAAAGCTCCGCGGGCTTGCCTCGCAGGACCTCCACGAGATGATGCACCAGAGGGGCGTGAACCTTGCAAAGACGCCGGCCTGGCAGCGCCGGGGGATCCTCGTCTCCAAAAAACCGGTGACAAAGGAAGGCTACAACCCGGTAAAAAAAGAAGCCGTGACCGTTCAGCGAAGCACGGTTGCCGCCGACCGCGACCTCCCGCTCTTTTCAACGCCAAAAGGTCAGGACTTCCTCAAAAACCTGATCTCCGGTGAATGATGGGGTAACGGTCGCCCCGGTTTCCTGTTTTTTTGTTTGTTTTTTTAAGAAAACCGTATAATGGATGCGGGCGTACTTACCCCTAGCGTACCGGACAGGAGCATCCGGCAGGAGCGGTACCATCGCCATGCAGCAGGAGGGGGAGATATGCAACAGATCATCATTACCAGGAAAGATGGGGACCGTGACGTCACCAGCTGCGTTGACAAAATCGAAGACGGCGCATGGATCCGGCTGTTCAACACATCGGAGACCGAACTCAAGGACCTCTCCGATGCATGTGCAATTCCGCTCGATTTCTTAAAAGCCGCACTCGATGAAGAGGAACGGCCGCGTATCGATATCGAGGACAACGTGGTGCTCGTTGTCATCGATATTCCTGCGGTAATGGAAAACGAGGGCATCAAAACCTTAACCACGCTGCCGCTCGGGATCATCGTCACCGAAAAAAATCTCGTAACGGTCTGCAAGTACGAGTCCCACCTGCTCGAAGATTTCCTGTCGGGAAAGGTCCGGCATTTTGCATCGTTTAAGAAGACCCGGTTCTTATTCCAGATCTTTTACCGGAATGCGTCGCTGTACCTGCACAACCTCCGCCAGATTGAAAAATCGATCTCGCACATCGAGTCCGAGCTCCACAAATCCCTGAAAAACGAGGAACTTTTCAACATGATGGAGATGCAAAAGAGCCTCATTTATTTCTCGACCTCGCTCAAGAGCAACGAGGTTGTGCTCGAACGGATCATGCGGGTCAAGCCCCTGCGGATGTACGAGGAGGACTCGGACCTTCTGGACGATGTCATCACCGAGAACAAGCAGGCGCTCGAGATGTCGCAGATCTACCTGCATATCTTAAACGGCATGACCGATACGTTTGCGACGATCATTTCGAACAACCTAAACATCGTGATGAAATTTTTGGCATCGGTCACGATCATTCTCGCGGTCCCGACCATGATCGCAAGTTTCTACGGGATGAACGTGGGGGATATCCCGCTTGCGAGCCAGCCGTATGCGTTCGAGACGATCTTTATTATCTCGTTTATCATCTCGGCGGTGATGGGAGTCCTGATGTGGAGAAAGAGGCTGTTCTGATTTTTTGTTTTCCTCATCCCGCATCCGCACGTTTTTTGGATTTTCCCCGTATCAATCCCCTTAGATTTTTGGGATAACGTTTTCATCCGCCAAGGGAGAGATCCGATCATGATGAAGCCGCTGCCGCTGGATAAAGTGTACCGTTTTATCGAGCCCGGGCCGGTCGTGCTCGTGACTACGGCGCAGGGAAAGGAACGTCCGAATGTCATGGCGATGAGCTACCATATGGTCGTTGACGATGGCGATCCTCCGCTTATTGCCTGCATGCTCGGCCCCTGGGACTACAGCTACCGGGCGTTTCGCGCAACCGGCGAGTGTGTGATTGCCGTCCCCACGGTCGATCTCGCGGCAAAAGTTGTCGCGATCGGGAACTGCTCCGGTGCTGATACGGACAAGTTCGAAACGTTTGGCCTCACCCCGCTTCCCGCAAAAATGGTCAAAGCCCCGCTCATTGGCGAGTGCCTCGCAAACTTCGAGTGCCGGATAAAAGACGACCGCCCCGTGGAAAACTACAACATGTTCATTCTCGAAGTCGTCGCGGCCTGGGTCGATCCGGAACGAAAGGAGCGCCGGGTGATCCATCACCGGGGAAACGGGACGTTTGTGGTGGACGGGCGGGTGCTCGACATCAGAAAGAAGATGACTAAGTGGCCGACCTATATCCGGGACTGAGTGCAGGCATGCTTCCGGTTTTTGCCGGTCGGTAAACCAAAATGAAGATCCGGCGGATGAGACGGACAGGGTAACCCGGGACGTATCCGGAAATCCAGAAGATCCCGGTACCAGGAAACCGGCCGGTGCCCATCCCCCCAACACCCCCCCAAAAAAATACCCGCCGTTTTCGATCCCATACCCTTTTTTTGTTTCGGGATAAATTCCACGCTGGAGTGGAGTTTTCCCGGAGCCGTTGCCTGAGCCGGTCCCGGAAAAGCCTGAGGGTACATGCTCGAAATTGCCATCCTTATTGTCCTGTTCGCGTTCGCCTTTACGTTCACGAACGGGTTCCAGGACGCAAGCTCGATAGCCGCGACTTTCATCGCGTCGCGTTCCGCATCCCCCAAAGCCGGTATCCTGCTCGTTTCTGGCATGTCGTTTCTCGGCGCAATCCTCGGTGGGAGCGCAGTCGCGTTCACGCTCGCAGGTCTCGTGGTCCTCCCCTCGGTCGATGCAATGCTCGTCGTCCTTCTTGTCGCCCTGCTCGCGGCAAGTTCCTGGAATATCATCACCCGGAGGTTCGATCTCCCGTCATCGTCAACGCACGGGCTCGTGGGCGGGCTTATCGGGGGCGGGATGGCGGCCGCCGGCGCGGGCTGCGTTACCTGGGGATTTGACGAACTGCTCTCGCCCGCCCACGAACTCACGGGACTTTCCCTGATCCTCGTCTTCTTTGTTATTTCGGTCCTGATCGGGTTCTTCGGCAGCTACTTCATGTACCGGGTAACGGCCGTTCTTCTCCGGAATGCAAAGCGGTCCGTCAACACCACGCTTGTCCGGCTCAACTGGATCGCCGCGGCGGTCATGGCGTTTTTCAATGGTGCGAACGACACCCAGAAACAGATGGGGATCATCGCGGTGGCCCTTGCAGCCGCGGGCGGGGCCGCGGTATCCGTTGTCCCGTTCTGGGTGCGCTGCACCTGTGCAGTCCTGCTCGCGGCCGGCACGGTCTCCGGCGGCTGGGGGATCATGAAAACACTTGGTAACCGGATCTTCAAGATGTCGCCGGTCCATTCGTTCGATTCCCAGTTTTTTTCTGCGGCCTCTCTTGGCCTCTCCACGATTGCGGGAGCGCCGGTCTCCTCCACGCAGGTGATCACTATGTCCGTTCTCGGGGTCGGGGCCGCGGAAAACCCGCGGAAAGTGCGTTGGACCACGGGAAAGAAAATCCTCATTACCATGGCGGTAACTATACTCGTTACTATGGGAATCGCATTTGTCTTCTACCGGATCGTTGCACCTTTTGCGGGGGTATGAACCGGGATGGCAAAGGAGGAACGTCCCGAAAAAAGACCGGCCCGGTCCCGGCTGTTTGCTGAGATCTTTCCCCGGGATTACGATTTCGAGGATATGCTGACACAGCAGGCGGACCGGACCGTGGCCGGTGCCGCCGCCCTTGTCGCGTGGCTTGAGGCGGATCCCCGCGGGGACCCGGCGGAGCTGGTGCAGATCGAGGCCGATGTCGATGCGATGCGCACGGACCTGGAAGAAAAGCTCATCAGTTCCTTTTCCACGCCATTCGACCGGCAGGATATCTATTCCATCTCCCGGCAGATGGACTACATCCTCAACGCGGCAAAAGAAACGGCGATCGAGATGCGGGCGTTTGGCGTTGCTCCCGATCCCCCGATCCTCGACATGGCCCGGGCGCTTCACACCGGGGCGTCGAGCGTTGCAAAGGCGATCCGGTTACTGAACTCCGATAACGGGCATGCCGAGGCCGCGATCCGGCAGGGACGGGATGCGTACCATGCAATCGAGAACACGTACATCGCGGCCATGACCGATCTCTTCCGGACCAGCGATGCCATGGCGGCGCTCAAAACCCGGGAGATCTACCATCACCTGCGGGACGGCGGCCGGGCCCTCCGCACTACGCTCGACATCCTGCACAATGCGCTGATCGATATTGCGTAGGGGGGCCTGGTGACCGTGGGTATTCCGGGCCCGAAATGGGCTCGGATT
>JAQWDG010000108.1 GCA_028705545.1 Methanoregula sp.
CCGCTTTTGCCGGCATCTCCGGCTGGGTGTAATGTTTCACACCCTTCTTTTTCGTAAGCCAGATGAGTTCGCCATCGCTGAACCCGAACGCGCTCATGGGGAGGATCCGGATGTGCCCGGGAACTGCCGATACATTTGCCTCTTTCGGGACAAGGAGGTATTGGCCCTTGAGTGCGTGCCGGCCGGTATGCCCGGCCGCTATTCCTGCAAGTGCAGTGGCCGAGGGCTCCTCGTCAAACGAGACGGCCAGGGCAACAGTTTCCTTCTTTCCCCGTACATCCCGGGTGAGAAGAAACACCGTGTCGCGTGTCGCGGGCGATGGTGCTTTCTGGCATTCCCAGCCATCGAACGGGCTGAAATGTGCGCGGATCTCCCTGTCTGCAAAGGTCTGCATGATGTCCTGTGCTGATCCCATAGATATCATTTTGAAATAGCACCTGCACCAATATAAATTTTGGTAATTTTATTTGATATTCTCTGAAAGTAAATTTTTTTAAATTAACTGGTTTTTACGATTTTTTCTTGGACAAATAAATTACGGGGGACGATTTTCATTATTTCCCAATTATCTTATAGATGGTTCAGACTCCTTTCGGATTATTGAGGAAAGTAAAAGCCAGGTGAAGTCCACTTGCAAGAGAGAAAGTAAACAATTTATAATTTACTATTTTCAAATATTAAAAAACAATTGTTAAATAACGCAGAGTTCGATTATTTACAGGATTTTTAAAAAACACGAAAAAGTCCCGGGGATTCCCATGAAGATCACATTGCATATGCGAACGCACCGCACCGGTCTTTTCTGTGTCCTGTGCGTATCATTCCTCCTGATATCCTGTTTCTTTTCCGGATGTACTACCAGTACGGCACCGAAAAATGCAACAATGACCCGGGTATCTGTTTCTGACGTCATCATTCCTGTCGAGGATACCACTTCAATAACGTATACCAGCAGCATGCAGAAGGCCGGGACTCCTACTGGAATCATGGAAGGCCTTGTCATCAAGGACCGGGACGGAAAATTTGACCCTGCCCTTGCTGAGAGCTGGAATGTTTCTGATGATGCAAAAACCTGGACATTCCATTTGGCAAAAAATACCACATGGAATGACGGTATTCCCTTTACCTGCGCCGATGTGAAATTCACCAACGATTACATGAAGAAAAACAATCTCACAATGGGCTACGTGTTAAAAGATGTCCAGTCCATTGACTGCCCTGACGACAACACTGCGGTCTTCCACTTAAAGACCTCTTACTCGTTTTTCCTTGACCAGATCTCGCGCCAGCCGGGGCTTTCCATCTCCCCAAAACACATCTGGGAAAATGTTACCGATCCACAACACTACCAGGACACGCAGTTTGTCGGGACCGGGCCTTTCGTATACGTACAAACCGCTCCGGGATATGTACAACTCAAACGCAACGACAACTATTATGGAAAAGTGCCCGAGGTAACAGGGATTGTTCTAAAAACCATATCCAATGCCGACAGCCAGGTACTGGCACTGAAAAACGGGGAGATCGATGTTGTAACTGACATCACCCCGACCGTTGCACAGAGCCTTGCCGGAGAAAAAAAAATTTCGGTCTATTCTATTAACGACACCGGGGCATACGAGGTTGCATTCAACACGGCCCAGTACCCGGCCAACCTCTCTGCTTTCCGGCATGCTATGAGCCACGCGGTGGACCGGGAGACCATCAGTTCAATCTTCGGTACCGGCCGCCCGACAAACACCACTTTTTTAATCACGGGTCTTGCCGGGAATTATGTAAACCCGGCCGATGTAGGAATGTATGATTACAACCTGACCAAAGCGCAGGAGATGCTTGCAATTGCCGGCTTTACCAGGAACAGTGACGGAAAACTGATCGGCCCTGATGGCAAACCGGTTTCCATCACCATCCCGCTGGGTTCCAAGGGTGGTTCAGGCAACCAGAAAGTGATTGCTGTCCTCAAAAATGACTGGGGAAGCCTCGGAATCCCCATCACTACCGTTTCATATGACGACCAGACCCAGTACCGCAAAGCAGTCAACCAGTATCCGGTCTTTATCGATGCCTTCCCGGTTACACTCCATGACGATCCAGACGCATTGGGCAATTTTGCGGTTACGCCCCTGCAGGAGACCAACTACTACAACTATAACAACAATGAGTACAACGCGCTTGTCGCGCAGCTCCGCAATACTACCGATCGGGCTGATCTCATGAAGATCGGGTACCGGATGCAGGACATTCTCGCGCAGGATGTCCCGACCGTCCCCGCAGTTACTACCGATACCCTTGTCGCGTACCGGAACGATCGTTTCACCGGCTGGGACGTTGGCCCGGGCTTCCACAGTATCACCGACCCCAGGGTTCTTGAAAACCTGACCCCCGTTCAGGCATCATAATTTTTTAAAAGGAAACACGATGCAGCTGAACGCGTCGCTTCTTTGGAAACCAGAAATTTCACCGGTTGTCCGCATATCCGGCTGTTCTGTCAGACGGTACTGGAAGAATCGCCTATCCTGCAGATCAGTTTGGAGAATCCTATGATCAGCGGGAAGTATCTCCTGCAGCGCCTCTGTTACAGCGGCGCCTCGTTTATCGTCTGCCTCACTATCACATTTTTTCTCCTCCATCTGATGCCCGGGGATTACATCTCCAACTATCTTCTCTCGCTCTCCAACACGCTCCCCAAAGAGATCGTTGATCAGTTCCGTGAACAGTTCGGCCTCAACCTCCCGCTTACCCAGCAGTATGTCCTATATCTTGGAAACATCCTTCACGGTCAGTGGGGGTACTCCTATGCGTACGGCCAGCCGGTCCTCTCCATGATTTTCGGAAAACTCTGCTGGTCACTGGTGCTGCTCGTGCCGGCAACAATTCTCGGGATACTTATCGGGACGGTTATCGGTGCGTGGTCCGGCTGGAAATCCGGAGGGAAAAAAGACTTTGCCGTCTTCAATGTCATGATCGTGATCCGGGCAATTCCCGAATTCTGGTGGGCGATCATGGCGGTCATGATCTTTGCCTTTTATCTCCAGTGGTTCCCGCTGGGCGGGTATGCGAGCATAAGTGTCCTCTCCACGGGCCTCGACTTCTTCGATGTCCTCCACCATGCCCTCCTTCCCATCATTCTTATGACGTTCTTTATCGCCACTGGCAATTACTACGTGATGCGCAACTCCATGATCGCAGTCATTGGGGAGGACTACATCACTACCGCACGGGCAAAAGGGCTTGATGAGCGAACCATTCTCTGGCGTCATGCCTTGAAAAACGCCCTCCTTCCCATGGTCACCATCACCACGTTCCAGTGTGCTGGGATCATCATGGGAAATATCTTTATCGAGACCGTTTTTTCCTGGCCGGGTATCGGGTACCTTACCACCCAGGCCCTTACGAACCGCGACCTGCCGCTCCTTGAAGGGATCTTCCTTTTAGATTCCCTCATTACGATCGGGGCGATGCTGGTTGCCGACATCCTTTCATCGGCAATCGATCCACGGATCAGGATGGGTACCGATGAGTAGGAAGATCATTCTCCGGGTGAGTATTGCAATCCTCGGCATTTTTATTGCAATTGCCCTTGCCGCCCCGCTTCTTGCCCCGGCCGGCCCGTACGCTATTACCGGCAAACCCCTCCAGGCCCCGGATGCCGATCACCTGTTCGGGACAAACGAAGTCGGGCAGGACATCTTTGCCCAGCTTGTGTACGGGGCACGCATCACGCTTCTCTTTGGTTTCTGCTCGGCCCTGCTTGCCGTAGTAATCAGTACGAGCGTCGGGATTATTATCGGGTATTATGGCGGTATTGTCGATGAAATTGTGTGCAGGGCCATTGACGTGGTCATGCCAATTCCGATGTTTGTTCTTTTAATCGTCCTTACTACGTTTTTTTCCCCGGGAGTCCTCCAGGTCAGCCTGCTTATGGGCCTTTTGGGCAGCGTCCATGGCATTCGGATCATGCGTTCGCAGGTACTTTCGGTTGCCCGGACCAGTTTCGTAGAGGGGGCAAAAGCAATCGGTGCCTCGGATTTCCATGTCATGTTCCGACACATCCTCCCCAATGTCATGCCTCTTGTCATGGTAAAATTCGTCACTACCTCCCAGCATATGCTTGTCATGGGCGTCGGTTTAAGTTTCATCGGGATGTGGGATACTTCGACTGTTGACTGGGGGACGATGATCCAGAATGCGTACTCTGGCGGCGGTGTTGCCCTGGGACTCTGGTGGTGGATCCTGCCGCCCGGTATTGCGGTTGTCGGCATTTCTCTTGCCCTTGCACTGATCGGGTATAGTTTCGAGGAGAAATTCAACCCCCGGGTAGGTGTGAACCGGATATGAGTGAAACAAAGGGGGGTGTGGCAGGGGTGCAGGAGCAAACACGGAGTGTCAGGGAACTTATCTGTATCAGCGGCCTCAAAGTTATCTTTTCCAGCCGGTCCGGCCCGGTCCGGGCAGTCGACAGCGTGGATCTTGCCATCCGCGAAGGTGAGAGGATCGGCCTGATTGGGGAATCCGGGAGTGGCAAGACCGTAACCGGTATGGCAATCCTTGGTCTTTTGCCGGTCAATGCAGTAATCATCGGGAAGATCCGGTACGGGGACTATGACCTTCTGACAGCGCCGGATCGCACACTCCAGCAGATCCGGGGAAACGAGATAGCGATGATCTCGCAGAACTCAGGCAGTTCCCTCAACCCGGTGATGAAGATCGGCGACCAGGTTGCCGAACCGCTCGTGATACACCGCATATGTTCTGTACCGGATGCACACAGGGAAGCAATCCGGATATTAGCGGAACTGGGCTTTGATGACCCCGAACAGGCAGCGACCCGATATCCCCATGAATTTTCCGGGGGTATGCGGGAACGCATCCTTATCGCGATCGCCCTTGTCTGCCGCCCGCATCTTATCGTCGCGGATGAACCGACCGCGGGACTGGACGCACAGGTCCGGGCACGGATCCTCAAACTGATAACATCACAGATATCCGGCAACCGCACGCTCTTTCTCATCACCCACGATCTCGGTGCCGCTTCATATCTCTGCGACCGTATCGCAGTGATGTATGCCGGCGAGATCGTGGAATGCGGGCCGGCAAAAGATGTGCTTTCCCTGCCCCTTCACCCATACACACAGGGCCTGATTGCATCGCTCCCGTCTGCCGGCCTTCACCCGATTCCGGGCATGAGCCCGTCACCTGCCAGCCTGCCACGGGGCTGCCGGTTTTGCGAACGCTGCCCGGCAGTACTTGACCGGTGCGACTGCGATCACCCGGAACTTGTTTTCACCGAAAGCGGGAGGCAGGTCAGGTGTTTCCATTATGATTGAGCTTGAAGGAGTCTCAAAGGTTTATTCGCAGGGTTTTATCCGTCGGGAACAGACCGTTGCCGTTGACAATGTAACACTCTCGATAAAAAAAGGGGAGTCCCTCGGGCTTGTCGGCGAGAGTGGGAGCGGAAAATCCACTCTCGGACGGCTCGCGCTCAGGCTGATTGAACCAACCAACGGAACGGTCCGGTTCGACGGGTTGGATCTCTCTTGCCTCTCCCGTTCGGAGTTGCGACGTACCCGGCCCCGGATGCAGATCGTATTCCAGGACCCGGATACTGCGCTCGATCCGAGAATAACGGTGAAAGACTGTATCGCAGAACCCATGAAAGTCTGGCATCTTGCCATGCCTGTGGAGCAGAAGAGGCTGGTTGTCGAATTAATGGATCTTGTGGGGCTACAGCCGGATTTGATCGGCCGTTATCCGTTTGAATTATCCGGAGGCCAGAAGCAGAGGGTGGCCCTTGCACGGCTCCTCGCATTAAAACCGGATTTTATTGTTGCCGATGAACCCACCGCAGCGCTCGATCTTTCCGTGCAGGCACAGATTCTTACCCTGATAAAAAAAATTCAGAGATCGACCGGTCTTACGCTTCTCTTTATCTCTCACGACCTCCAGGTGATCGGGCAGATGAGCGATACCGTGGCGGTAATGCACAAAGGAAAGATTGTTGAAGAGGGAAGGACGTGCGATGTCCTGGATAATCCCAAAGATTCCTATACCCGCCACCTGGTCGAAGCGGCGTACGAAAGCAGTGCGTGGATGGGAAAAAACCGGTAATGCGAACCTATTATTGATCGATGCATATATCCTTTAATTGGTGTTATCATAAACCGATAAATGCCGTTATCTTAATTACCGTCATGATACATTATTCATGATTATGTAATATCTAGTAACAGTTATTTTGAGATTGTGCTTAAAAA
>JAQWDG010000109.1:0-2427 GCA_028705545.1 Methanoregula sp.
AGCGTCATGCCGGTCAAAGCCTCGACCGTCTCGCGCTTGAGGAGCAGGTTGTGCGTTTTTTCACCGTCATCGAGCCAGCCCTTGATCCGCAGGTCGTAGGCAAAATCGTTCTGGATCTCGTGGATCGGGCAGTAGTTCTGCCGGGAGAGGGCCCGGTTGCAGCCCGCCACCGGGCAGCGCTTGATGATGCCGGAGCCCGGCGCCACGTGCACGATAGCGCCTTTTACCTCAACGTCGCCGGCGCCGGCAACCGTTGCGATGTCGCCCTCTTCCCGCATGATCGTCGCGCCCGTGATATTGAGCGAGAGCCGCTCGTTGAACTCGTCGGCCTGCGCCCAGAAAACAGAGTACACGGAGTTGAGCGCGAGCTTCTCCTTGCCCGGCTCTTTCCAGATGACAAACTTGATCGTGCCGGTCTCGTCGCCCATAAGGCCCGACTGGAGCATACGGTCGTGGGTCACGTCCCACTCCTGCACCACCTTTGCCCGGACGCTCGCGACCCCGGGTTTTAGATCCTTCACCGGGACCGGCGCCGGCATGAGTGCGTCGGTCTTGTCCAGTTCCGTAATGGTCGTGCCCGAGTGGACCTTGAGGTTGGTGACACCCTTGAACTCGTCCGCTACCGCGGATTCGAGCTTGTACCACTTCCCCTCTTCCATCTTCGGGGCGTTGCTCTTTGTCCAGACCACAAACCGGATCCCGCCCGATTCGTCGCCGATGATCCCGCTCTGGGCGATTGCCGGCGAAACGGGCGCGGACAGGGAGACCACTTTCCCGGTGAGCGTTACCCAGTCGCCGGGCTGGATCTCTGCAACCTTCTTTTCCTCGGTCGAACCGCCGTTCGGGGCAACTGCCCCGGGTCCCGCGGCGGGAACGATACCAAACTCCTTGTTGAGCTCGTTTGTCACGCTGCGCTCGGCTTCGGCCGGCTGGACGCCGAACTCTTCGGTGAGCCTGCGCAGTTTGCCTTCGACTTTCTGCCGGTCGATCTCGTGGCCGGTCTTAGAGAACTTTCGGGAGATTCTGTCAGTGACTTCGGAATAATCCATTCGTACATCTCCAAGCGTACTGTCGCATCGCGTTTTGCTATATAACAGTCAGCGTGCGCCGCGAAAGTATTGGAACCTGTTGTTTTACCGCCGCGATCCGGTATCGTGAGATTTATGAGCCGGCAGAGGAACTAAGTGTAGTATGGCTGAATTAACCGCAGACTCTACGATCTACGATCTTCTCCAGGCAAAACCCGAAGCAACTGAGCAGCTCTTCAAGTTCGGCATGGGCTGTGTCGGCTGTGCGATCGCCCGTGGCGAGACCATCCGCGAGGCCGCCGAGGCCCACGGCATTCCCCTGCCCGAACTCTTAAAAGCGCTCGGGATCAAGGAATAATCTCTTCTTTTCTCGTATCGTTCCCGTAAGCGGGATTGTTTTTCCCGGGACCGTTCATACCGTTACGGTACGGGCGTGCGATCGGGACCGGCGGGCTTCATTATCTCCTGCATCCAATCCGCGAGAAGGGAATTATTCATGCAGAAGACCTGGCGTGCACTGATCTTTCTTGTGATCCTGATCCTTGTCCTTACCGGGGCAGCGGAACTTCTTGGCGAGTACCGGCACCGCGGTGACGCCTCCGTCCCCGGCAATGTCACCTACGGCCTCGACAACCCGTCGCTTCCCCCGCCCCGGTATTATACCGGGATCGACTTCGATTCCCTGAAATCAAACGACCATCTCACGGTCATCCCCCTCAAAAGTTACCGGCAGCAGGTCACCAACTATACCTGCGGGCCGGTCGCGTCCATGACCGTGCTCTCGTACTACGGCATGCCGCTCCCGAACACCGATGCGGAAGAGATCGCAGTTGCAAAAGAGATGCATACCTCAGAAAACGGGACAACGCCGGTACAGATCGTCTCGTGGTTCAAAAACCGGGGATGGAACGCTACGTGGGGCACGGACGGGACGTACCAGATGCTCCGCAACAATCTGGACGCCGGGATTCCCACGATGGTCGAGTGGATCAACTGGGGCGGCCACTGGGTGGTGGTGACCGGTTACGATACCCGGGGCACGGACACGATCTGGGACGATGTGGTAATCTTTGCCGATTCCGCAGACTGTGCAGACGACCGGGTGGATGGTGTCACGTATGTGAACTACGGGCAGTTCGATGCAATGTGGTTCGATGCCCACTACTTCCCGAAGGGGATGCAAAACCGCGTGTACGTGGTCGCCGTCCCGCCGGGCAAAAATCTTCCCTAAAAATATTCCGGTGCCTTACCGGGCCCCGGCCTTTTTTCCCGCGAGTTTTTTTAGTTCCTTAAGCGGCGCGTCGGGATTTTTCTTCACGTAATCCGCGACTGCCGGCACATGGAGCAGCGTGCAGCCCGAGCAGTTCCAGACTCTGCCGTTTGACGAGCTCTCCGCCCA
>JAQWDG010000109.1:2527-6251 GCA_028705545.1 Methanoregula sp.
GGGACCGCGGTGAGCAGGCCGACGGTATCCGTCCCATAGCCGGCGAGGGCTGCGATCCGGGCAACCTCTTTTTTCGGCTCGTCATGCGACCAGTCGGCCGGCACCGTGTGGTTGAAGATTGTTGCAGTATCGCGGATGCCGCCCGATATCCCGGTGCTTGCGGCACGGAACGTTCCGCGGACAAAAAGAGTATCCGGGGAATGGTAATATCTCATGCAACGGAGTATCTGACCCGGTCTTTGAGCTCCTGCTGCTTGCCGGCGTTCCAGCCGGAGACGTCCTGGAGATAGCCGGTCACCCGGCTGATCTGGACAACGTCATGCGATCCGCATTCGGGGCAGACCGGTTTGCCGCAGAGGGGGCAGTATTCGATCCCAGAGACCATGTCGTGGCTGCAGTGGCAGTTGTCGAGCGGGCACATGATCTCCAGTTTTGTCTCGCCGCAGTTCGGGCACGGGTTCTGGTCCACAATCATGTGGCAGGTGTGGCACTTGTATTTCCGCTCCATTTCGGGAATATCTTCGAGTTTCTGGTATTTTTCCGCTAATTTTCGCTGCTCTGCACTCCAATCCATACTACTACATCTCACAGCCTGTTAATAAATTTTCAGGCCGTGCACTGAAGGTGATATCAGATTTCCGGTACGCTTGTGCGGGCACCGGGCAATCGGCGCATAAAAAAGAAGAGGATTACTGTTTTTTATCCCGGCGGAGGTGCGCATAGGACTGCGCGGCAGCGGCCGGGTCTTTTGCTTCGTAGATCGAGCGGCCCACGATGATGCCGTCAACAAGGCTTGCGACTGCATCTGCGTCCCCACCCTGGGTCCCGATGCCGGGCGAGAGAATTTTTTTCGTGCCTACAAAGCCCCGCAGGACCCGGACCCGGTCCGGCCGCGTTGCCGGGGCAATGATCCCGTCGGCTCCCGCGATCACGGCGTTTGCCGCGATCTGTTCCGGAACCCCGCCGGTGAAAAACTCTTTTCCGCCCGGGTGGCTCATCTCCGCGACAACATAACATTCGCCCTTGTGGGCCCGGGCCGAGGCAACGCAGGCCTTGACCGAATCCATGCCGCAGAAGCCCTGGCAGATAACGCCGGAAAATCCTGCAAGAAAGACCTGGTCGCAGATGAGCGTGTTCGTGTTGGGGATGTCGGCGACCTTGAAGTCGGCGATCAGCGGCAGCCCCTCTTTTTTAAGTTCGCCGGCAATCGAAAGGCCCGCCGAAAGGGCAAGGGGATAGCCAATCTTGATCGCATCGATGTGCGGTGCGCAGGCATGCGCAATCTCAAGCGCCTTTTTCTTTTCCGTTACGTCCAGCGCAAGGATCAGTTCAGGCATGGGATAACCGCTCCCGGACTGCCGCGACAAGAACCGGCAGCGTGATGGTTGCATCGCCGTACACGGTCACGGCCTGCGCCTCCTCGGTGATCTTGCCCCACGAACGTGCTTCGTCAAGCGTTGCGCCCGAGAGACCGCCGAGGTCCGGGCGGTCGCCGGTCAGCTGGATGGCGTAGGTGAACCCGTTCGGGGTCATGAGCATGCTCTGGAGGATGAAGTTTTTCGGCACGCCGCCTCCGACAAGGAGCGCCCCGGCCTTCTTTGTCGCAAAGCAGATGTCAAGGAGCGCCGGCATATCGGCGAATGCGTCCACCGTCACCTTGTGGGTCTGGGAAAAGAGCCAGTACTGGAGGCCGACCATCGAGTCCTGCACGGCCGGGCAGTACACCGGGATCCCTTTCTCTGCCGCTGTCGCAAGGATGCCGGTCTTTAAGTGCGAGCCGATGTGCCGGAGGAGCCCGGAGATCGAGATCTTGCTGCCCGGTTCGAGTTCGCCGTACACGTTCTGCATGAACTCCTCGAAGTGCTCGAACGCCTCGTTAGGGAGATAGACATCGTAGATCCGGTTGATCTCGTCGTGCCGGAGCTCGACATCGTTACAGAACGCGGTGCCGTGGAAGTGGTGGCAGCCGATTGCCTCGATGATATCGTGGGTGAGGTTCGCGCCGGTCGAGACAAGGATATCGATGTGGCCGTCGCGGATAAGGTCGGAGACGATCCCGCCCATGCCGGCCGGGACCATCGCGCCCGCGAGCCCGAAGAATTTTGTCGTCTCCTTGTCTTTGAGCATCTGCTCGTAGATATTTGCCGCATGGTAGAGCGAGCCGCCGTTATATGCCCCGGCCTTTCCCATTGCATCGACAAGTTCGGCCACGGTCATACCGGGCCGGACATGCATCTGGGAGACCGGTTCCCCGCACTGGTGTTTCATAACAATCAAAAGTCCGTTTGCTTTCCGGAAACGTATTGGCGCCCAAGGCACATTAAACAGTCTTTTATTTAAAAAAATACGCCCTCCGCCCGGTTCCGGGTGTCAGAAAGATATTTACTCTTTTAAAGTGGTTAATCGTCTATGCAGGACGTTATTCTGATCGCAAAGAAGCGGGCGTTCCCGAGCCTCGGGCGGGTGCGGCTCAATGTTGCGCACCTTGACGGGCTCGGCATCCATGACGGCGAACGGGCCGATCTGGAGAACGGTGCCACAAAAAAGATCGTAACGGTCACCGTGATTGCCGACAAGCAGGTCCCGGAAGGACAGGTGCGCGTGAGCAGCGAGGACCTTGCGGCGCTCGGTCTTGGCGATGGTGACAAGGTTGTCGTACGGCGGTCGGTTCCCTTAAACGAGAAGATCTCCAAAGCCGCCACGGACGCCGGGACTTCGGTCTCGAAGAGCGCAAAAAAGATCGGGACGGAAGTGCAGAAGCAGACAAAACAGGCTACCGAAGAGATAAGCAAAGCCGCCTCGAAGACCTCAAAAAAAGTAAAAAAGACGATTAAAGACGCGGCCGGCAAAGGAGACGAGCTCTGAAAATGGCCGCAGAAACCGCAGCGGCGACCGCCCCGGTCGTTACCGGGATCTCCGATACGGTCTTTATCGGGATCTTTATCATCCTTGGGATGATCGTTGTCTTTCTCATGCTCCGCGAAGTCCGGCTCATGAAGACCGCCAACCGCACGATCGAGCTCGACCTGGAAAAGGACAAGCTTAAGCTGCTCCAGCAGCACGAAGCACAAAAGTACTTCCCGTTTACCCGGTTCTCAACGGAACAGATCGCCGAGATCCGAAATGTCGAGGACGAGATCCGCGGCCTTGAGACCAACAACTTTGCAAAAGAAAACCTTCTCGACAAGCGCCTGACCCGGCTCGAAGGTATTGTAAAGGCGAAGAAACTCGACGGGATGCTCGATCATATCTCAACGCAGGAAAAGAAGGTGAAATGAGATGTACGTGAACGGCAATGCAGAAAAGAACGAGACCGGCAGTTCCTTCTGGGACCGGTTCGCGGAGATCCCCGGGGCAATCGAATCCCGCGTCCCCACGTTCGACAAGTCGCTCGATGCCTATTTCGACCGCCGCTTCTCAGCGATCATCGAGGAGTGGGACCTTGTCACCGAGTCCGATCTCGTGCGCCTCGACCGGCGCCTTGAATGGGTAACAAGCGAGATCTCCGGGCTCTATGCGGAGCGGGCGGCTCTCGAAGCCCGGGCGGAAAAGCTCGACGAACTCGTATCCTCCATGGAGAAATCATCATGATCGGTATGGACCGGTACATGGACGCCTACGTGGACCGGCGGATGGCGGCGATCGTGGAAGAGTGGGACCTTGCGACACAACCCGATCTCGGGGAATATACCCGGCGCCTCGCAGCGCTCGAAGAGGAGATCCC
>JAQWDG010000110.1 GCA_028705545.1 Methanoregula sp.
TCATCGACTCCCTATAATTTTTCAGAAAATAGATCTCTTTTTTCCAGCAACGAATTATTCCTTCGGGAAGATCTTTCGTACTTCTAAAGATTATTGCAGTAAAACCGTATGCGAGAAGCAGGAGTCGTGACCGGAAGTTCGATGCTAAAACGCTCAATTTTTTTCTAGATTTTCAAACGAAAAGTGATTTGAAATTATTTGTCACGCAGCATAAATAAATATTTTCCTGAATCCCATTCATCAAAAAAATGATGAGAAACACTGATCGCGCAGAAAATTTACTAAAAATTTTTCCAGATCTTTCGATCAATATCACCCAGACTTCCTTCTGTGTGGACTTCCCCTGAGCTGTACAGAACAACGCGAGCCGGTCCGCGGAGCATGTGCGAGTGCGCCGCAGGTGCACGAAGCGTGCGGAGCGGGGCGGCGATTCTCCCCCAGCGGTTCACGGGATATGAAGACGCTCGGTCATGTTCACTCGTCCTCGCTGATGCTCCGGCTCGCTTCACATCACCTCGCTGCTTTTCTTCAGTTGATCGGGCAGATGAAGACGCACCCCCTTGCTCGCAGGCTCGCGGCGGGGCTTGCTGTCCGGCCCGCTCCTCACATACCGCTCCCGCGGAATGTTCGTTGCTGCTGATGCGAAAACGAAGACGTTCAGTGACTCACTCGCACGACGCATCAGGGGCTCGGACTCGACACTGATGCGTCTCGTTACCTTCGCACCCTGAAGCGGTGCTCGTTCGGGCCACTGCGGCCACGACCCGCCTCCCGCTTCGCTCCTCCCGCCCTTGAAAGGGACGGGCAGTCATTAGGATAACCACGGGATAAGGTTTCCGGGTGGGGGTGGGAGGATGCGAGCCGGAACACGGCGACCATCGCCGTGTCGCGTGAGCATCGGGCGGGCCCAGGAAGATCAGGATATCTCAACAGGACAGCCACCGGGTAGCGGTCCGGGCGGGAAGAAGGCGAGCCGGATACGGGACCGCCGGGCGGGCCCGTCGCGTGAGCCTTCGGGGTGGGCCAACCTTTGCCAAGAAAGATAATGCCAGGAGTCGATATTGTACCAACCCAGGCAGGGCTCGTGATTGGCCTCATGGTGTCCCTGTCCGGGCCACCGTTTTTACCGGAGCAAAAGAATTCTTTTCTTTGTCCTGTGCAGCCACCAGATCAGACTTTTCCACATCCCAAAAATGGTTGATCGTTTTTTCCGGTACTCCCGGAGTTCCCGCAAGCTGAGCACAGGATCTACTCCGTCCGGATCCCGCTCGGCAGCGGATCGCAGTGCCACGCGATCATATCAAGCCGGTGCCGTTCTGCGATCAGGTTGTCGAGCCCCTCCCATGCAGCCTTGTCTGTCCATGACTTGATGATCTCATCATGTCTCAAGCGGAGGTCCTGCGCATCGGCTTGCAGCATGAATGCCCGGCGCTCCATTGCAGGGATCGCAATCTCGATGCGTTCGAGTTCTTCAAGCACTTTGATCGGCATGGCGTCGTAAATGGTCGGGGTCATGCTGCCACCCCTCCCGCCATTTCTGTTCCTGCAGCGCTGGCAGGGTCCGGGGCCGAAGCCCCGATCATAAAGTCCGCTGCCTTCTCTGCCCTGCCTGCGGCATACATCACAAGATCCGCATCGGCCTTAATCGCCGTCGCCCAGTTCTGGAGGTAGGCGGCCTGATTCTGAATGATCGCCGTTGAATCAATCCCGGTGAGTGCGGCCAGGTATGCACTCCCGATCTCGGCTACCAGTTCCTCGCGCCCGTAGGTGTCGGACCCGAAGCAGACCGGATCGGTCCGCTTGAACCGGTCGAGCCGGGGCCCGGTGGAGTGAACGCACTCATGAAACATCGTCGCATAATAGTGCTCGGAAGTCCTGAACTGGCCGATCTCCGGGCAGGTGATAATATCCATCTGCGGGGAGTATGCGGCTCGGCTTCCTCCTGCGATCCTTATCGACTCCCGGCCCGTGTAGTCCTGAATGATTGTATCGCATCCGAGAAGGTGCGGGTTCTCTTTCTGGTCCGGGATCTTGTAGCCCTTCTCCTTGTAATCGGTTTGGGCGATGTTGAAAACAACGAAGGCTTTCAGGAAACGGATCTGTTTCCTGCGCTCGGTCTCCTCGCCGTTCTCGTCCCTTTCCGTGTCGGTCTTCACGGTCCGGCCTGCGTAGATAATCCCGGTGCCGTGCTCACCAAACTGGACCTGTAGCCCTGCTGCGAGATACTGGCGGTAGGTTGCCCAAAAGGGGAGAGGATAGGGACTGAGCCCGAGGATCAGCCGGTTCAGCCCGGTATATGCCCTGCCGCTGAAGAGGTTGCGCGGCCCGTTCTCGGTCCACGGCTTCAGCCAGGGGATCTTTCCTTCCGCGAGAGATTTTATGATCCTCTCGTTTATTTGCGCCTTTACGTCAGCGGCCTTCATGCTGTCGCCCCTGCCGGCTGGTTTGTGGTCATGGGCTGCACGGTGCACATGGTTGAGACGTTTGCATATTTCCGCTCGCCCTTGAGCATCCCCTTTACCTGTGCGAGAGGGGAGACATACTGCACATCGTTGATGGAGATCATCACGGCTTTACCGGACCGGGTGATCCATGCCTTCCCGACCGGGGCCGCGTCCGCGTTCTTCATAACATCGGATATGTCATAGACTGCCGCAGGCCAGTGCTGTTCAAGTTTGTGTACTTCACTGGTGGGAATGACTGCCTGCATTGTCTTGACATCGATACGGACCGAGCTCTGATAGAGGCGGGCTGCCCCTATGTGCTCGAACTTCACATCTGTTTTTGTTGTTGGCCTCATGGTGTTTTTCACCATACATCTATCGACGTTAGAGCATATAGTACATCGGCGTGCGCAGGGTGAAAGTAAAAGCGGTGCGTTGTCCGATTTGCGAAATAAGGCAATTGCGCAGAATTAAATTTTTATTTTTCGCAAGGCCCGCCCAGGCACACAGCGCGACAGGCCGCTGATGCGTCCCGTAACCGCGCCGTGTGGCCATGACCCGCCCTCTTTAGTTTCCTGTTGGTACGCGATCGCTTCGGTTGGACCCGCCCGACAAAGCGAGCGACCGTCCGCTGATGCGTCCGGTAACCGTCGCTTTGTCCTCCCGCCCGGCCCTGAAACCTCCTCCGTTCCTATCGCAATGACTGCCCTCCTTTTCAAGGGAGGGAGGAGCGAAGCGGGAGAAAGGTCCGGGGCCCAGCGGCCCGAGCGAGCACCGCGACAGGGGCGCGAAGGTAAGGAGCCGCATCAGCGGCGAGTCCGAGCCCCCTGTGCGTCGTGCGAGCGAGTCACTGAGCGTCTGCGTTTTCGCATCAACAGCGACGAACACGATGCGGAGCATGGTGTGAGGAGCGGGCCGGGGCAGCCGCTGGCGCCGGAGCAGCGCGACAAGCCAGGGGCGTCCTCATCCCAGCAATCAACCGAAAGAAACAGCGAGGTGATGTGAAGCGAGCCGGAGCATCAGCGAGGACGAGTGAACATGACCGAGCGTCTTCATGTCCCGTAAACCAATAGGGGAGGATCGCCGCCCCACTCAGCACGTTTCGTGCACCTGCGGCGCACTCGCATGTGCTTCGCGGACCGGCTTGTGTTACAATTCAGAGCAGCTTGGAATCTTTTCCTTTGCCGGTCGTTAACATCTTGACAACCATCACCCGGAACACCGCGTTGCTCTCATTTATCCAAGTATGTGCAATCATGGCGGGACTCTCAACAATGGAATCCTTACTGACACTTTGCCGTTCGTCACCGATTTCGACAATTCCGGTTCCTTCGAGTACATAGAAGAAAACATTAACGGGCGTGATATGTTTCTTGAGTGATTCACCGGGTTTGAGGGTAATGACAACCGCAGCGGTATCCGGGGATTCGAAAATCTTGCGAACATCAACGTTGTGCGGATTCTTGATCGATGCTATTTTTGCAACTTCAGTAATCTTCATTCTTATTTCACCTTTTCAAGAGGAATGTATGGAATCAAAGAAAGTAATTCCGATTTCAACAAATCGATACCAATGCGTTCCATGAACCAGGCTGTCCGCTCGTGCGGTTTTGCATGACTCAGGTAATACCGGGAAAGCCGCTCCGCACAATCCACCACTTCGCCAGCGGTGAGATCCCGCGCAATGAGATCGCCGAACCGGGGCCGGGTACCGGCGTTTCCCCCGAAAAAGACGGTCCAGCCGGTCGGGGTTCCCACGATCCCGATATCCCGCGTATGGCTTTCACTGCAACAGCGCGGGCATCCGGATACACCGATCTTAATCTTTGCCGGAAACGTCCGATCCTTGAACTTTTCATCTATTGCGCGGGCAAGCCCGATCGAGTCCTGTTTCCCGTACTTGCACCAGTCAGTGCCAAGGCATGCCTGGACAAACTTGACGCAGGGTGCACTCTCGGGTTTTGCAAGCGGGCCCAAATCATTGATGATGTTCTGCACAGATTCCGGCTCAAGGCCCGCGAACAGAATTCGCTGTCCCGAGGTAATCTTCAGAACCGGTACATTGTACTTTCTTCCGACTCTGGCAATAGTTTCCAGTTGATCGGGTGTAATAATACCAGCAGGTATCCGGGTAGTGACCGCATAGGTTTTGCCGTCCCGCTGGAGAATTGCTCCTTCTGTGGATTTTGTCATACTCCTCACGACTATTTGGTTGAGCGTTTTTGATGGGATTTTCTTCCGATCTTGTTTGTGTTTTCCCCTGTTTTCTCCGCACTGCCGGTAATTTCACGCGCTTCTTCAATCATCTGGGAGAACAATCGGTTCTGAACGCAGGTGATGAAGGGGAGCGTGATGATAACCGCCATTCGTTTCCCGTTCTGTGAGTAGATAAGCATTGATTCCCGGTCATCAGCAATAAGAATGCACTCGAGTTTGAAGAGTGCACCCTCCCGGTGAATAGGAGCTGAGAATATTTTCTCAAAAACAGCCACTCCGAAAAAATCGCGATGGGTCCCGGCTTCAAAGTACCTGATACCCTCCCGTGGAACGATCCCATCCGCACCCCCTTCGGGGAACAGGATTTTTACCGCCCGATCCTTCGCGATGAACGTGACCGGCTCCTGGAATTTGGCCAGAGTCTCCGGGTTAAAACAGAGAACAATCAGCTCGCTGGTAACGTCTTCAACCAGCATCTCAAGATTCCGCTGGATGGTCCAGTCGGAATGGACATACCAGATCGGTGAATAATCCTGCTGGGCGTCCACTGACAGCGCCTCCAGGGTCTTCACACTTTCCGAGGCAGCGGTATCAAGATCTTTTTTCAGGAAGGAGACGACGATATCCGGGCGGACGGCACGGTACATGAGCGGGCTCCCCTGCCGTATCTCAATGAATCCTTTTTCATCGAGTGCATGGAGAACATCATATACCCGTGGGCGCGGGACTCCACTGGCTTCATGGATCCTGCGGACATTGGTTTCACCCAGTCCGACAAGGGCGACATAGATCTTGGCTTCATATTCTTTGAGTCCCAGTCGGGCAAGATTTTCAATTGCTGAATCCATTTGTTACTTTGTTAGGGACAACAAAATTAAATAGTTATCTGCCAAGCGTACTGCATGACTCAGACACCGGCAGAGAAAACAAATATCGCCATCGTCCGGAAATTTTTCGAAGTGGGACCGTCAAAAGGAGACCTTGCGGCAGCCGGCGCATTGCTCCATCCCGGATTTTCCCTGCACACGCCATTGCCAACACCTGGGCCCGGGGTTGAGGCAATGAAGAATGTCATCGTGACCTGCCGTGCTGCGTTCCACGATCTGAATGTGACGGTCGATGATATCATGGCGGTGGAGGACAGGGTAACTGCCCGCTTCACGGCCCGGGGAATCCATAAGGGAGAATTCATGGGCCTCCCACCCACCGGAAAAGCGATCACGATGACCGGCATAGAAATTTTCCGTATAAAGGACGGAAAAATCGTTGAGCTGTGGGGTGAGGTAAACCTGATGGGGCTGATGCAGCAGCTCGGCATTTTGCCGGCCCCGGCATAATCAAGGCGCAATAAAGGAGGAATACTGTCATGGTCTTTGATCAGATTCCAAAAGCTGCAGGCTTTATCTACGCGCTCGTGATGATCTTTGTTATAGCATATCTCTGGTATTCCGGGCGATGGCAACAGAAGCTTGGCTGGCTGGTCCTCGTTGTTTCTGCGGCACTGGGTTTTCTCATTTTCGCTCCGGTAGCACCCTGGCAATTCCAGCAGCTTGTGCTGCGGGATGTACAAGGTCTGGGAGCTCCGCTC
>JAQWDG010000111.1 GCA_028705545.1 Methanoregula sp.
TGGATTGTGCTGCTTTACCAGTTCCTGGCTTGCTCTTCGTTGCCTGTGCGCTCTTCGCTGGTTTCGTTGCCGTGGCACTCTTCTTTTTTGCTGATTCTGCCATTCTCGGTGTTCAACTCCTCCTTTCCTGTATTTTCCAGATTCTGACTGCATTACCTGGTGTGAGGGATGATATGAAAATACCCCGCCTGCATCCATTTGAAGGGATAATCCGGGTGGATTTCTGGTGCAGCCGCAAGTTCCCCTCACCCCGGATTCTTCTTGGGCCGTAATAGTAATAAACTTTGTTAAATTCGTGTGAAAAAATGCGGTTAAAATATTAAGTTATTGTTAAAGATTAGAGAGACTGATGGGTTCTGATGCCCGGGAGATTATGTGAACTCCCTCCGGGCGAGGAGAACTGCTGCCCCAATCCCTGCGATCACACAGATACTGTCCAGCGGCGCAGGAACCGTTGTCGTGGAGGTTTGTACACTCACCGGAGTGACCAGTTTTTTATTATATGCAAGAACTTCAGGAATGGAATTGACACCGTTCACGGATTTGGGAAAATTGGTAAAGATAACACGAGTGGCATTGATACCCTGTGCATGAAGCGTCTCCTCAATTCCTTTTGCCATTTCCCCGGACTGCATATTTTCTATCACATACCGGACATTCCGGTATTTCTCCGGGTGCGCATTGATATCATCAACAATTTTTGCCGGGGTATAATTCCCGTTCTGGTAAAACTCAGGAGCAAAAACTGAAACAACATGCAGACCAAGCCAGTCCTCGGCAGCATTCTTCTGCCATGCCATGACGATGACATCCTGTCCGGAGATCTTTTGCTTTTCTTCAGCCGTGAGGTTTTGTGCGGCTATCTTTGGAATATAATCTGCATAACGGCCTTCATAATAACTGGCGTTTGCCGGATCCGCTTTTTCCAGCCATCCTTTTTCCTCAGCTGCCAGCTGGAGTGCAGAGGCAGGAGTGTTCCAGTTCTGGTTGGGATCACGTGGGGTCTGCCAGGTTACGTTCCCGAAATTGTTTGCCGCCATGAATTTGTCGATGACCGGCATAATATCCGTTTTATCGATCGA
This sequence comes from Methanoregula sp., assembly GCA_028705545.1. Taxonomy (GTDB): domain Archaea; phylum Halobacteriota; class Methanomicrobia; order Methanomicrobiales; family Methanospirillaceae; genus Methanoregula. Next base: position 1,083 of record JAQWDG010000111.1, read on the forward strand.
TCCGTTATGAGCGGCATAGAGATCCGCATTTCTGATGAAATCCTGTTTCACCTGGACAATATTTGCAATCACATCGGCCTGCATATTCGGACAGAGACCCGGATCGGACACGGTCACAACAGTAACCCTGTCCCCACCGATTGTTTCAAGCGGGTTTGCGAGGACGCTTGTCGTGGTAACGATCTTCAATTCCGCTGAAACCGGGAATGCTAAAAGTCCTGATAAAAGGAGAATTGCTATGAGTACCCGTATTTTTCCCATAGGTTTCATTTTGTATGAATTTCAAGTTAATTCTTACTATTTGTAATCCGCCTCATGGGAGATAACAGGACGGCAACGGCAAATACTGCTGCGAAGATAACGGCAGTCAGGGGGGCAACCGGCAGGGCAAACGAGAGTCCGGCAACTGCACCGGCAACGCTGATGCAGACTGCAACAAAGGGAGCAACAAAGAACATACTCCTGATACTGCGACAGAACTGGGATGCAATCGCGGCCGGGGTAACCAGCCAGACAAAGATCAGAAGGCCTCCGATAATGGTCAGGGAAAGCGCGATGCTGATGGCAATAATAAAGAGCAGGCCGTAAAAAATGGGCGAGGTGCTTATCCCGGTGGATTCTGCAATTTTCCGGTGGAATATAATTGCGGTGATCTCCTTATAGAAGACGATAACAAACAGTGCAGCCACAGCCGATACGACGAGAAGTCCGTATACTTCATGCTGGTAGAGGGAGGTTACATTCCCGTACAGGAGCATGGTCGCATTCATGCCGCTCCCTGTTGTCTGCATCCATGCGATAAAAAAAATGGCAACGGCCATACACATGGAGAAGAGAATCCCCAGGGTGGTATCCGGGGACATCCGGGCCCGGTCGGAGAGTGGCCCGATTAGTACAGCAATGAAGAGGCTTGCACAAACCGCCGCAATCGTTACAGGAATTCCAAAGAAAAGCCCGATTGCCCCGCCCGCAAATGCAGCGTGGGACATCGTAAACCCGATTGACGAGATCCCAATCTTCGTGATGATCACGCCAAGGATTGCGCAGGCAATCGATGCCGATGCCATCGCCTCTATGGCACGGCACAGGATAATATTCGGGATAATGAATTCAAGCATGGGCAACCGGGACCTGTGAAGTAGTACGGACAATATCCTCGATCTCAGCCGCGCGACAGGCGCGATCGAGCGTGATGCTGCCATTATTCATGACGACAGCATGGATCGGGAGATCGGGCAGGCCATCAAACGCATGGGAAACCACAACAACGGTGATGCCTTTTCTGACAAGACCGGCAAGGATGGTTGAAATATATTCCCGGGAATAGAGATCGAGGTTGCTGTAGGGTTCGTCGAGAAGCATGATTTCCGGTTCTTTTGCGATATTCTGGGCGATGAGAACCTTTTGCTGCTGCCCTCCGCTCAGGGTGCCAATCGGTTTATCGGCAAATTCTTCAATCTCAAGCGTTTTCATTGCATTCTCGGCAAGTTCAGCATCGTGCCGGTCCGGGCGACGGAAATATCCGAGTTTCCCGTACCGGCCCATCATGACGACCTCTCGTACGGTAAACGGGGTGAGCGGATCAAACGAAAAATTCTGGATAACATATCCGGCCCGTTTGCGGACCGCCGTACCCTGTTTTTTTACATCGATGCCACAGACCTGTGCCGAACCGCAGGTTATGGGAAGCATCCCTATGATCGATTCGAGAAGCGTTGTTTTCCCGGCACCGTTTGGACCACCGACCATTACGAATTCCCCGGGACCGACCCGGAGGGAGACATTGCGCAGGGAGGGCCGGTCTGCTCCCTCGTATGCTGTGACGATCCCCTCAAGAACGATGAGGGGGCTGCTTGCAACTGCCATGGATAAGAGTCACCGTAGCGAGCTGGTAAAGAGCCGGTCATCCTGCCACGAATAGAGGTCTTCGGCAAAATGTTCTACCGATACCTCGTCATGGCCGCTGCCGTTCATCCGGGTTTCCGGTTTTGGTACGACCGTGAGGGTTTTTCCCCCGGACAAAAACACGACCTGAATTTCCGGGCTTTCAACGATTTCGATGTTGCGCTTCCCGTACGTACACCCGCTCCCGAGCTGGACACCGTCAACGAGGCAGGACTCGGGGGTTTTCCCGGAACAGTAGACCTTCGCACTCATTTCAAAGGGATCGTTGCAGAACTCCTTTTTTGCATACCTGCCCATACGGTAACCAAGGACAATGAACGGTCCGAGATGGCCGTGGAATGCTGCAAGATCGGCGGTAGAATAGTTTTTGGTGAGATTAAGGAAATGACAATGCGTGTGAGAATCCATACCGTATTAGGGATTTTATCGGATAAGAAGTTTTCAGTTTTATCGCGAATAATGTGATTTTTTTATGTTATGTTGTGAAAGAGAGGAGTATATTTTTCATAAGTCCACACACAACGAAAGGAGGTAAAAAATAAAAAAAAATGATTATGCATCGATCTTAACCTTGGTCCGGGCAAAGATCTTACCGCTCTTATCCGTCAGCTCTACCCAGAAAGACCTGCCAATGTTATCCGGATTATCCAACCAGTAGGTGCCGGATTTGCTATCGACACCAGGTTGAAGGAACGTGTGGGTCTGGTAAGGTGGAACGATGTATGCCCGGTCTCCCACATTAAACGATTTAACCCCGGTAAATCCCCCGGCCCGCATCCATCTGCAGGGATCTGCATCCTTTTCTACAGCGGGCAGTGAAGAGGTATTCGTGACAGAAGTCTTGTTCACGGTCCAGACAATATGTTCTGCATTACCAAACGAATCTGATAAGCGGACAAGGATCGTTGTACTCATCGTACTGACATCGTCCGGTCCTTCATTCTCGATCCACATTCCCTGGGACTGGCTGTAGCCTCCCGTTATCTGGACATTTGGTGCTTTGTCGTTACTTTCGCTCAGACCTCCGGCAAATGCCGATACGATCGCCGCAATGACGATAGTAACGACAAGCATCAGCATCACACCGACTACCGGTGAGACCGCAGTTGTACGCATTTTTGTCATGTTATCCATCCTCCACCGTCACATCCTTATCAAAAATTACCTTCTGGGTAGGTATGTGGATCAGCTGGACATTCACAACTTTGCCGGGTCTCAGTTCCCCCCATCCCTTGCCAAACAGTGCCTGCATACCATCGGTGCCGAATTCACCGGGCCCCACAGTGTAACTCTTACTCGCATCAGTCCCGCTGGTATACCGGTAACGGCTGTCGGGCGTTGACCCGTATCCACCATATTCTGCTCCATACCCTACAGCGGAATTATGGAGATGCGTTCCCGACATCAGGCTGTAGTTCCCCCACATCTGGTCCGGGTAATAACTGCCGCTGATATTTGTCCGGTTCACACCAGGTCCAAAACCAAGGGGAGAGTTGTAAGTGTTCGCACACTTGAGGGGGTCTGTAGCTGCCCCACACTTATAATACGTATTTGGCGTGGCGGATGGCCCGGTAATTGTCGTCATAACCGGATAACCGCTCGCGTTTGTCCATGTCGTTACCAGCTTGAGATCTTTTGTCGGAATTGCCTGGTCGGTACTGATGACCGCAAGGTCAAAACCGCTGGTACCCCAACCCCCACTGTTCGATATATGGCATTCGAACGATGCCACCGGGGCTTTTTTGCTCCCGGTGGAAAGTCCCCCGGCAAACGCAGAGACAACCGCAGCGATGATGATCGTTACAACGAGCATCAGCATCACACCGACTACCGGTGAAACAGCGCGCTCTTTCTTCTGATAATTTGTCTGCATTTTTCCACCTCATCCGGTAATTTCGGGCACGGCAATCTGCCCGGATGTGATCATCTTCCCGCTTGGTTTGTCCATGATCTGGTACGTGAGGACATCACCGGAGTTCACGAAGAACGGGTACGTTCCGTCACTCTTGAGCCAGTTAACCGACACTGTGCCCTTGTAATTTGCCACGTAATCGGCATGGACCACAAATTTACCGCCCGGCTGGATGATGGTGCCATGATCCGGGTACCGTTCCATGTACTTGGACCAGTCTTTTGAGAAACCGGCAATCAGCGATTTGTCCCCGATACCTGTTGCATCGTCACCCAATACGCTTGCATTGTCATTTGTCAGCGGTGTGTTCAAGTTGGAAATCGTAGATTTCTCCGCAGGCTTCTGGAGCGATGAGACCTTCAGTTCGATATTTACGAGATTGATGGGATCGCCTCCCTTATGTTCGAAGAGTATGTAGACATCGGTTGCACCGCTTGAAGGAGTGCGTGGTGCTGGCACGTGTTGATTTGCAGCTTTGCTAAATCCCTTGGTCTGATTATACAAATCATAAGTTCCCCCTACATGGAACTCATCGGCAACGATCGTTGCCTGCGGCGTCTTGGTCTGGGAACCGCCTAGTCCACCGGCAAAAGCGGAGACCACGGCCGCGATAATGATCGTAACTACGAGCATCAGCATCACACCAACGACTGGCGAGACTGCGGAATTGCGGTTGAAGCGAGATGTGCTTCTCATTGCAGGTTCACCTTCTGGTCGAGGATGTACTTCCCGCTGGGCGTGTAGAGTAATTTCACTTCCAAAGCAGTATGGTTGGAGATTGCCTGCGTAAGATCACTATCAGAGACGGCAAACAGTCCCGCAGTGAAATGCAGTTGGTACGTCCGTGCAATGTCGCCCGGCATCCACGTTGCATTTCCGAACCATGCAGGGCTGTTAAAGCCTGCCGCGTAATTACCGCAGGGGAACCCGTACTTCTGGTTGTCGTAGACATGCGGTGGTCGCGAACAGCTGTTCCCGTTGTAGACACAGACGGGCTCACTGGTGGAGGTCTGCACGTGGCGGACGACAGTACCGTTTGAAAGCGTCAGGTACGTGATCAACTGGGTATCCTTTGTCTGGACCGGATCGCCGCCCATATGCTCGATCGCGAAATCGTAAGCACCGGTATCAATCGAACCATCATCCTTTACATCCCACCCGGTCTTAATCTGGAAACTTGCCTGCGGCGTTTTTGTCTGGGACCCGGAGAGCCCCCCCGCAAACGCGCTTACCACAGCGGCGATGATAATCGTAACCACCAGCATCAGCATCACGCCAACCACCGGCGACACGGCTCGCTCGCCGTGTTTTAACCGAAAACTTCTCTCTGGATAC
>JAQWDG010000112.1 GCA_028705545.1 Methanoregula sp.
GTTCCCGCTACGATGATTTGCCGGAACTACCCTTCGTGATCCCCGTCACCTGGATCTCGAAGACCAGGTTCTGGCCCGCAAGCGGGGAGTTCGCATCGATCGCAACCCCCGCGGACGTCACATTGATCACATAGACGAGGTAGGACTGCCCGGTCGTCGAACTCTTAAACCCGAGCTCTTGGCCGGGGTACAGCGTAAGGTTCGCCGGGAACCTGTCTTTCGGGACAATCTGCACGAGTTCCGGGTTATACGCGCCGTAAGCCTGGTCGTAGGGGATCGTCACCGTCTTCTTCTCGCCGATCTTCATCCCCCGGACCGCTGCGTCAAAGCCCGTGATCATCCTGCCCGAGCCCACCGTAAACGAGATCGGGGAGGTGTTCGTGTTCGTATCAAAGACGGTCTTGTTCTCGAACATGCCCGTGTAGACCACGCTCACCGTATCGCCCGGCGCCGCGACCACGAACGGGTTGAAAAGCGACATATAGACAGCCACCGCGGCAATCACGATCACGATAACCGCTGCCGCCGCCGCGATCCGGATATTGCGCTTCTTGGTCGCCGCCTTCTCCTGCACTTTCTCCTTGCCTTTGAGTTTCTCCGACTTCTTCATATTGCTCCCATCTCCGTTTCGCCGGCAAATAATATACCCTTGCCTTTCCGATCTGTTAGTACCCGGACCGGGCTTTACCGGCCCTCAGGTGTACTTCCCTTGGAAAAACAGGACTCCGCCGCACCCCTGAGTGCGCTTGCCACCATCAACCGGATCATCCGCGAAGAGCTCCGCGAAGAAACAGAGCGCCAGCGCTCCCTGTACGCCTCCGGCACCAAGGGGCAGGCCACCATCATTGTCCTCGCCCTTGCGGTCATCACGAACATCGTCTACTTCATCCGGAGCCCGATGTACCTCCTCATTCTCGTCTCGGCGAGCTTCTTTTTGTTTATGTTCTATTTCATCACGCTCCTCGTACCCCACACGCTCAGACCTGCTGGCGCCTCCCGCACGAGCATCCGGCAGTACATCGCCGGCCTCAGGGAGACAGGCTTTATCAAGAGCAGCAAACGCTTCACCCGGATCTTCCTCAATGCCTTCTTCATCAACTGCCGCCCGCTCTTTATCGGCTTTACCGTGCTTTTCACGCTCGATCTCGCCATTGTCCTCTACCTATTCCGCACCGGTGTTATCCCGCCCTCCCACACGTGGATCGTCCTCTTCCAGTGCGTTGCCATCATCGTCTTTTACTTCCTTGTCTGGAAGCTCGAACCCTACTCCACGGAGTTCCTCTCCGATGTCTCGGATATGAAGATCCACTTAATAAGGAAAAAGATCCCCGGGGGGGTAGTCTCGTTCCTCTTTGTTGTCGGGACCATCCTTGCCCTCGTCAGCATCGTTACCACGATCATCCTCCTCCCCGGGGTCACGGTCAATAACGTCCTCTCGATCTCGGCGTTCGACGAGTTCGGCCACCTCATCGTCGCAATCGCAACGGTGCTTGTCCCGCTCTACTTCATCTTCCGGTACGTCCACGGGATCACGAGCCGCGACCTTCTGATCCGGTTCTCGGAGAACAAGACAAAGGAGCTCGCCCGGCAGGCCCGCCTCACCCGGGAAGCTGCCGATGCCGGGAAGGCTCTTGGTGATACCCTCAGCAGGGCTACAGAACTCCTGCTCGAAGCCCAGATCTACCAGGTCGAGAAAAAGACCATCTTCGGTACTTTCCCGGTGTATATCGTCAACCCCGATTTCCGCCGGGTCTTTTCCCGGGACGACTTTTCCGGCAAAAAAGGGAATTAACCCCCCCGCGCGCCGCCGCCGGTGCCTGCTTTTACGGCAGTGACCCTATTGAACCCTATTTATACCAAAAGAACGCACTTTACACGTAGTGCATATGTCCGACGAACTAAAAACTGCCGACGTTGCCGGGCGGAAAGTCCAGTGGGATCCGGCACAGATGCGAAAAATACAGGAGCACCCCTGTTTTTCCGAAAAGGCGTGCCATGCCTTCGGCCGCTGCCACATTCCCGTGGCCCCGAAGTGCAACATCCAGTGTAACTACTGTATCCGGGATTTCGACTGCGTCAACGAGAGCAGGCCCGGGGTCACCACCAAAGTCCTCAACCCGGAAGAGGCCATGGATATGGTTGACAAGGTGGTAAAAAAATACGATTACATCAAGGTCGTCGGCATTGCGGGGCCCGGGGACCCTCTCGCTAACGAGGAGACCTTCGAGACCCTAAAGCAGCTCCACGAGAAGTACCCCGGGGTCATCAAGTGCATCAGCACAAACGGTCTCCTTCTCCCGGATAAGATCGACCTCCTCCAGAAGTACGACGTGGGAAACATCACCGTTACCTTAAACGCCATCGACCCCGAGATCGGGGCAAAGATCTACCAGTTCGTGGACTACAGGGGCAAGAGGTACACAGGGCTTGAGGCGGCAAAGCTCCTCCTCTCCCAGCAGCTCAAAGGGATCGAGATGGCCGTGGAACGGAACATGATCGTAAAGGTCAACACGGTCTACATCCCGGGCATCAACGAAGACCATATCGTGGACATTGCAAAGAAGGTCGGGGAGATGGGGGTGTACACCTTCAACATCATCCCGCTCATCTCGCAGTACAAGTTCGCCGACATCGTCCCGCCGACCCCGGAGATGAAGAAGAAGATGCAGGACGCCTGTTCGAAGTACGTCAAGCAGATGCGGCATTGCCAGCGCTGCCGGGCCGATGCGATAGGAAAGCTCGGCCACGACGTGCAGTCGTGCATGTACAAAAAAGAATAATCTTTTTTAGGGTTTTTTAAGATCCCTGTTTTACGACTTTGTAACCGGCAGCGTCGGGTAGGTGGTCTTCTGGATCTCTGCCATGCTGAGGATATGGTTTAAGTCGGCAATAATGGGCACAAGCGACGGCGGCACGGCGGACTCTTCCGCGGTCACCGTCTTACCGTGGTAGTTGATCGTGTAGGTCATCAGGTCGGCGCTGCCCTGGGGCGCGGAGTACTTCGCCTGGAGCTGCGCGAACTGGGACTGGTTAAACAGCACGGAGATCAGTGCGAGGTCGGTCTGGTTGAGGAGGAGCTCGGAGCTCCCCGACCGTCCGGAGATCACCGCAACGCCGTTATCGAAGACCACCAGCCGGTCGTTCGTGCCGGCGATCCCGCCCGTGCGGTGGTAGTCTACGAGGATCCCCGGGGGAACCTGTGTTTCCGGCGCGGTGACCTTCGTCCCGAGGCAGCCGGCAGAGGCAAGCACGAGCAGGACGAGAATGCAGGAGACGATCCAGTACCCGGTATTGAGTCCTTTTTTACGTGCCCGTTTCTGCATGACGGTCATCAGCCCTGTGGTATCCCGTTATATCTGGAGAACATCGGATTTCTTTGTTTTTGCCGCGGACTTCCGCTCGGGCAGCACGGTTTCGAGGGCTTTGATGAGGCCGTCCATCTTGTCGCTCGTAAAGAGCGCCCGGAATGCGGCAAGTTCGGCGGCGTTCATGATCATGACACCCTTCTTTTTCATGGGGAGCCCTGACTCGTTGATAGGGTTGACGTCGATAGCAAGGGAGGCGGGGCGGTTCTTTGTTGCGGGCAGCCGGATGATGGAGACACCGGTAAGCGAGGTGGCCTTGCGTTCCCAGTCGCCGCCTTCTTCCATGAATTCCCTGAGCGTGTCTGTTAATTCCATAAAAAGAACTTTTAATCGTAATATTAAAAGGCTATCCGTCCTTTTTCCGGATTTATGAAAAAAAACTGCGGGTGATTGGTGGTACGGAGCTATCTTTCATCTGGGGCGAACGACCATAGGATGTGTACGGAAAGGTTCTCATGCCGCGGATCGCCCTTGAAAAAGACCAGCCGTTCTCGCTTGACCTGACCCTCGGGTGCGGCCAGGCGTTCCGGTGGGACAAGGGAGAGGACGGCTGGTGGAGCGGGGTTGCGGACGGGCAGGCGATCCGGTGCCGGTTAAAGGCGGAGACGCTCTCGTTCGAGGGGGCAGGCGAGGCATATATCCGCCACTACTTCTCGCTCGATACCGACCTCAATGAAATCCTCGACGCCATCGATTGCGACCCGTTCATACATGCGGCGATAGACCGCTCATCCGGCCTCCGCCTTGTCCGGCAGCCGCCGTGGGAGTGTCTCTGCTCCTATATCTGCGCAACAAATACGAACATCCCGGCGGTCCGGCGCCGGATCGCCCTCCTTTCAGAGCAGTTCGGCGACCCGGTGGGAAGCGGCAGCGTCCGTGGGTATGCTTTCCCCGGCCCGGAGCGGATCGCGTGCCACGACAGCGATGAATGCCTCTCGACCTGCAAACTCGGGTACCGTGCCCCGTATGTCTTTACCAGCTCCCGCGATGCTGCGGCACAGGCCGGCTGGGCGGAACGGATCCAAAACCTCCCGTACGATGCGGCGAGAAAGGAGATGACGAAGTTTGCCGGTATCGGGCCGAAGGCTGCGGACTGCGTCCTCCTCTTTGCGTTCCAGAAGTACGAGGCATTCCCGGTCGATGTCTGGATCCGGCGGATCATGCGGGAGCACTACCTCCCGGAGCTTCCCGACGGGGCTCCCCTCTCCGGCCGCGAATACGATACGATCCGCGGGTTTGCCCGGAAGCATTTCGGGGAGTACTGCGGGTATGCGCAGGAGTACCTGTACGCAGGCAGGGAAGGATAACAGCCCCCGGGGTTTGCGGGGAAAAAAAGAAAACGGGATGTTTTCCGGGATTTACGTCCCGATGTTCCAGCTGCACTGGTATTTCTTCTGGGCTGCGGAGAGCTCGTCGATGGAGAGTCCGAGCGACGCAAGCTTGAGCCGGGCAACCTGCTCGTCGATCTCGTTTGGAACCTCATAGACGCCGCCCTTGAGTGACGGGCCCTTTTCCGCGATATACCGGGCGCAGAGTGCCTGGAGGGCGAAGCTTAAGTCCATGACCTCGATCGGGTGGCCCATGCCTTTCGGGGTAGCGAGGTTCACGAGGCGTCCCTCGGCGAGCACGTGGATCGGTTTTCCCTTCAGGAAGTAGGTGACAATGCCGTCGCGCTCGATCGTCGAGTCGGCGTGCTTGGCGAGCCATGCGATATCGATCTCGACATTGAAGTGGCCGGCGTTTGCGAGGATCGCCCCTGCCTTGAGCTTTGCAAAGTGGTTCTTGTTGATCACGCTGGTATCGCCGGTGGTCGTGACAAAGATGTCGCCGATCGCTGCGGCGTCTGCCATGGTCATGACATGGTAGCCGTCCATGTGGGCTTCGAGGGCCCGGCGCGGGTCGACTTCGGTGACCACGACTTTTGCCCCGAGGCCGTGGGCCTTCTTTGCAAGGCCGCGTCCGCAGTAGCCGTAGCCGGCAACCACGAAGTACTTGCCGCCGATGAGCGTGTTTGTCGTGATCATGATCGACGAGAGCGCACTCTCGCCGGTCCCGTGGACATTGTCGAAGAACCGTTTCATCGGGGTGTCGTTGACCGCGACAACCGGGAACTCGAGTTTCTTCTCGGCCGCCATGGCCCGGAGCCGGTGGATGCCGGTGGTTGTCTCCTCGCACCCGCCGACAACGTTCTTTAGGAGCTCGCGTCTCTTGGTGTGCAGGTAATGGATCAGGTCCATACCGTCGTCGATGGTAATGGACGGGGCCGCGTCGAGCACCTGCTCGATGGCCGCATAGTACTCCTCGACGCTGCACGCGCGTTTGGCATAGCAGTGCACGTTCTTGACATGGTTTAAGGCCTCGGCCACATCGTCCTGCGTGGAGAGCGGGTTGCAGCCCGTGATGTAGACCTTTGCCCCGCCGGCGGCGAGCGTCTGGACGAGGTTTGCGGTCTTTGCCTCCACGTGGAGGGCCATGCCGATCGTCATGCCCTTGAACGGTTTGTCCTTCTCGAACTGTTTTTTAATTGAGGCAAGCACCGGCATGTACTGTGCCGCCCAGTCGATCTTCAGCTTCCCGGAATTGCTCATAAAATACTCCATAAATGCGGGGGCCCTGCGCCGGGCAGGGACCGCGTGGTTTCGTACCCATGTACTGGGGTGAGCATGGCACATAAGTGAATTGGTGAAACCGGCAGGGCAGATAGTTAGATAGATAGCCCTTGCAGGAGAAACCAAGAATGAAATGGTGCTCACGCGGCGGATCATCCCCTGCCTTGATTTGAAAGACGGCAGGGTCGTGAAAGGGAC
>JAQWDG010000113.1 GCA_028705545.1 Methanoregula sp.
CGGGTTCTCATCCCTCGCCACAGATCCGGCCCGACTCCTGCAATCAGGGATTTACTGGGGCGGTTCGTCCCCGAGCGACTCGCGGCTGCGCATCTGGTAGAGCACCATCGGGTCCATCTCCTTGTACTCGGTGGGAGTCGTCCGCATGACGACCCGGGTGATCCCGCTGTTGACGATCATCTTCGAACACAAAAAGCACGGCCAGATCTGGGTGAGCTCTCCCGTTGTAACATCGAACCCTGCAAGGTAGAGCGTGCAGCCCCGGGCGAGCTTTCCTGCCTGGAGCATTGCGTTCATCTCGGCATGTACGCTCCGGCACCGCTCGTAGTTGGAACCGGACGGGATGTTGTGGTCTTTTCTCCAGCACCGGTTGAGCTCGGTGCAGTCCATCTGTTTTCTCGGGGCTCCTGTGTACCCCGTCGAGACAATGGTATTGTATTCGTCCACGATGATAGCGCCGAAGTTGCGCCGGAGGCAGGTGCCCTGGTTGGCGCACCGCTGCGCAAGGTCGAGGAAATACTGGTGCCTGTTGGTCCGCATCAGTGATCTGTTGGTACAGGGCCGATATTAAAATGGCGGGATTGCCCCTGTTACAGGAGAGGGATCCCGGATCCCTGGTACAGCAGCCATGCGAGATACAGGATCCCGGCGATATGCAGGACAAGGATGACCGGGACAAGGTAGAAGAGGATCTTCTTTGTCTTGTGCCGGAAGACCCGCATCCCCGCCCATGCGCCGAACGGCCCGATGAGCGCCGATACGAGAAGGATCCGTTCGGGGATCCGCCAGTCGCCGTTCCGGGCCCGGTGCTTGTCGGCACCGTAGAGGACAAACACGCACAGGTTTGCGATGATGTAGAGCACGACCGCGGCGGTGAGGGGGGTGATGATCATGTGCAGAATTCTGTTTGGTCGCTGGAGACGAAAAAGGCCGGGCGTTCACTCTCTCGCAAAAGAGATGTAGCGGACCCATGTAATAGGTACCCATGAATGTCCCCCGGGGAACCGCTGCCTGCGGTGCCGTTATTGTCCTCCTGCTGCTTGTAGTATCTGCCGGCTGCACCGGTCAGCGCCCGGAAGGCCTTCCGTCGTCCGGCCAGTATGCGTTTCTCGACCACCAGATCATCTACGCCGGGACACTCGTGAACGGGACCTGCCCGGCTCCTGCCATCAACGTCTCGCCCTATATCTTCGATGCTGACAGCAAAACGCTCGCCGGGATCGTGCCGTTCGAGGTCAATGAATCCCTTCTCCTCGTGTACGGGGAGAGCACAACACTCTCCGGAGCGTACGGCCGCGGGGGATACGGGGAACTCTCGGGCGCGTATGCCCTCCCGTACACGAACGGGAACCTGACGGTCGACGGCTTCACGAAAGACGGGACAATGTATCTCTCCTACAACAACAGGACAATAGCCCTTGCACCGGGCATGCAGTGGATGGACGTCTCCTCGGGGATGGAGACGACCCGGGCCTGTACGGTCAACCGCACGGTCGCGGATATCATCACCTATTACGGGAACTACCCCCAGTCGGGGATTGCCCGGACCCGGCTTGTCTGATGAGCCGGGCCTTCACTTTCGTTCCGCGCCCCCAAGGGCTTTAATATCCCGGTACGGATCACTACGTTAAACTATGATCCTCGGGAAAGGGGCGTACTTAAAGCAGCTCACCGCCGCCACGATGCAGATGAAGTCGGTGGAGGTGGGAAAGGAGATGGCCGGCAGCACCCCGCCTTCTGTTTTTATCGGGAGCTACAACTATCCCGACATCTACGCCGGGCCGATGATTGCCCCCGTCCACGGCGACACGGGCATCATGGACCGGCCCGAAGACTGGATAGCCGGCAACCACCCGCAGGAGGAGATCATCGGGTACCGGATGAACCTTGTCCGGGGGAAACGGCTCAACAACGCCTTCGATCTCGGCAACCGGTTCGTGGAAAAACTCCAGGAGATCGTCCTCTCGGAACACTCTATCGAGAGCGAGGCGTCGTTTGAGACCGCACCTTCCGGACTCTCGTTCTCCGAGGAACACACGCCGTTTGGGCCGAGCGCCCAGCTCGAACGCTTCGATATCACGGCCCAGCGCTGGGACCACTCATTAGAGAAGGCCTATTACGACACCGACCTCCTCTCGCGCGATGCAGTTCTCGGCCTCCACCGGCAGGGGATGGCGTTTTCCACGATCCAGAAGGCGTTCTCGGCAGGCACGATGGGTCGGGGGGAGAACCGGCACCTGGTTCCCACCCGTTGGTCGATTACCGCCTGCGACACGATGATTGGCGATAATCTCCTGAAAAGCGTGAAGCAGTGCCCGGTGATCGATACCGTGCGGCTGTACGAGTACGCGAGCCTCCACAACCGGTACGCGGTGATCCTGCTGCCGACCGCGTGGCAGTACGAGTGGACCGAGGCCTTTTTGCATGTGCTCGGTAACGAGGAGTATGTGTTCTCCGACCACGAGGGCTTCAAAAGGAAGACCGGGTACTCCCCGCTTGGGGGCTGCTATTATTCCTGCAAGATGGCGGTGCTCGAAGAACTTGCACGCGAGCAGCGGCAGGCCGGAGCGATCATCCTCCGCGAAGCGCTGCCCGGCTATGTCCCGATGGGAGTTTTCAATGTCCGGGAGAATGTCCGAAGCGCGATGCGGGAGCGGCCCGCGGAGTTCGAGGATCTCAAGTCCGCCCTGTCCTATATCGGCGGGCGCTTCACTCTCCCGGTCCAGCGGTTCATCACCGAAACAACGCTCTTGAAGGAGAGCCTCCGCCAGCGCCAGTGCACGCTTTCTGATTTTGCGGGCCGGGCTCCCAGAAAGGCAGAAGGATCGGTGCCGGACATAGCGGGAATCGCCTGAACGGCACGAGGACATACCGGTCATCCTGATGGTAAACATGAGCGGACAGACCAGCAGCGCAGGGCAGCGGATTGTCCTGCACGCCGACATGGACTGCTTCTATGCGGCAGTCGAGATGCACGACCGGCCGGAGATCGCCGGGAAACCCGTGATTGTCGGCGCCGATCCCCTGGGTGGGGCCGGGCGGGGCGTTGTCTCGACCTGCTCGTACGAGGCCCGGGTGTTCGGCGTGAAATCTGCAATGCCGATCGGACAGGCGTACCGCCTCTGCCCGGACGCGGTCTACCTCCGCCCCGACATGGCAAAGTACGCGGCGGTATCGGCGGAGATCATGGGGATCTTCAAAAGCACCGGCTGCCGGGTCCAGCAGGTGAGCATCGATGAGGCATTTATCGACGCAAGTCCGGTCGGGAGTTTTGCTGCCGCCCGCGACCTTGCGGTGCGGCTGAAACAGGAGATCCGGGACCGGGTAGGGATCACCTGCTCTTTCGGGGTCGCGCCATCAAAAATCGTTGCCAAGATCGCCTCGGACTACCAGAAACCCGACGGCCTCACTGTTGTGACGCCCGAAGAGGTCCCGGCCTTCCTTGCCCCGCTTTCCGTCCGGAAGATCCCGGGGATCGGGGGAAAGACCGGGGCGCAGCTCGAAGCCCTCGGGATTACCACCATCGGGGAGCTCGCCACCTGTGACATCCAGCGCCTTGTCGGCGCCTTCGGGCGTTCCGCCGGCCTGCTCCGCGAAGCGGCACTCGGACACGATGAGAGCGAGGTCGTAGAGCGCGACGGGGTAAAATCCATCTCGAAAGAGACAACCTTTGCGCACGACACGGACGACCCGGATGAGGTCGCCGCCACCATGGAGCTGCTCGTGACAGAAGTGGCCCGGGCGCTCGCCGACGAAGCTCTCTATTTCAAAACCGTTACCGTCCGTGTCCGGTACACGGGTTTTGTCTCGAAAACCAAGGCAAAATCCCTCCTGCACTACCACAACGACGAAGCCGCCATCCGGTCGTCCGCCGGCGAACTCCTCCGCGAGCTCTGGGACGGCAAACCGATCCGGCGCCTCGGCCTGCGCCTTTCGGGATTCAGGAAGCAGGACGCCGGCCAGCAGACCCTTTTTTAGGCCCGGGGCTTCCCGGGGCATGAGTCTTAAAAAAAACAGATGGGGATTTGGCCTTATTCAGGTGTATCGGGAGATGTCGGGGAGGCCTGTGGTTTGCTGCCATCGGGGAGGAGCCCGATCACGATCAGGGAGAACCCGGCTGCGACAAGAGGCCCGATGACCGTGGATGCCGTATTGGCGGCAAAGAAGGCCTCGCGGATCGGGTAGGCCAGGTACGCCAGCACGAGAACGACCGTCCCGGCAAGGGCCGCCGGGTGTTCGGTAAACGAGTAGTTCAGCGCTGTAATGAGGAGCAGGCCGCAGGCAAAGAAGTAGAGCAGGATCATGAGGGACTGGTCGGTGACTCCGCTGGTGACAAGGATGGCAAGAGGGAGAATGAGCATGAGGACGAGGAGGCCTAAAAGGACCAGACCGTTTGCCCGCTTTCTCGGGTAGATCCTCTTGTAGGCCGATGCGAGAATAAGGAGCACGACAACAAACCCGAGGTCGACAGGGCCCGGGAACGGGGAAGATCCTATGCCAAACATTGCTGCAACGTACCACGCGGCGTTGGCAATCCCCCAGAGGGCAAATCCTGCGGCGGCCCAGAGGAACCCGGACCCGGCTTCGTGCCGGAGGTAGTACCAGCAGAAGACTATAGCACCGGAGAACGCTGCAAGGATCTGGAGGTAATTACTGACGGCAAGGTACTGGTTTGACGGGAAGAGGAGGAGGGCAAGGGCAAGAGCCACCGCGATACCCAGAAATCCCCCGAAGATACCGGAGAGCATGGATCCGGCAGTACGGTTCCCTGCCGGTGAAGGTGCATCTGTCATGTATTCCGGTTAGCGCGGCTGGCGGAAAATAATATATGGGGCCCTTAAGAGTGAACGGGCAGGATTGGCCTCCCCATGGATATGTTAATTATCGACCAAGTCGTTTATATAGATGGAGTTGTTCTCATCACCGATAATACCAAGAAGAAGACCGACAACGGTTTTGAGGAGACGGGCGCTGTCAACGCCGATGGTACTCCTGTTGTGCGCGTCAGGCTGCCCAAGAAGTGGAATAACGAGATGTTCGGCTCGGCCGACCTGATGATGGGGGCGAACCATATCAGGGTGCGGTGCTTTGACGGCGTTACGAGGATGGGCCGGATCAAGGGCAAGATCAAGAAGCGTGTCTGGATCCGCGAGGGCGATACCTTGATCATTGTCCCGTGGACGTTCCAGGACGACAAGTGCGATATCATCTACCGGTATCTCCCCCCCCAGGTCGACTGGCTGCGGAAGAACCGGTACCTGTAATCTTTTTTCCTTTCAGGCGGTCATATGCCGCAAGAGGCTGTTTCGGTAACCATCCCGTTGTTTCATGGTGTCTGACAGCATAGTACTTACGTATTCTATGCAAGACAACGCAAAAAAAATCCGTTTGATCCGCGACCGCCTGACCCGCATCGGTATCGGGGAGCGGAGTATGAGCGATGAAATGATCCTTGCATCCTATAGTATCAGCAGTACCGGGCAGCTCTGCCGCGCTGAAGGGGCCCGCAAGTCCCGGCCCTGATACGACCGGACCGCAGGGTTACTGGGAAGCCGTCCCGACTTTTTCCTTTTGGTAGATGATCGTACGGCCGGTCATTTTTTGGTGCGATCATCCAGAAGTAGTTAAACCAGAACGTCATGCATTCTAATACAGTTCTACACTGTATGAGAATATCATGTACGGATCGTCTAATTTTGGCGGTCGGGGTCCCCGGGACTTCGGCCCACGTGAAATGACAAAAACTATCTGCGCTGACTGCGGAAAAGAGTGCGAAGTGCCGTTCAAGCCGACCGAGGGCCGGCCCGTGTACTGCAGGGACTGCCTGCCGAAGCACCGGAAGCCCCGGTTCTAAGGGTATAATCCGTCTCTTTATTTTTCCTTTTTTTCACGGTATTTACCGGTTAATTATTGCCAACGGCTGTTGCTGCGCGCTCTGCATCCTGCGTATGCTGTGTCCCTATGACTGCGTAGACCGCGTATGAAAAAGATCCCGCCACCCGGGGGAGGCTGGTTAGTTGAGCAGCCAGATGCCTGCATTGAGGGTCAGGGCAAAGCAGCACCACGCCAGGTACGGGACGAGCAGCCATGCGGCTGTGGCCGAGATGCGGCGGAAGACGAGCGCGGTCGCC
>JAQWDG010000008.1 GCA_028705545.1 Methanoregula sp.
TTCCCCGCCCTTACCCTTATAAACCCCAACGCCGTATAGTATTCCTATCAACGATCTGATCCATCGTTGAAGATGAATAAAAGAGCATACCATATGAGAGGAGCAATATTTTATGATACTGGTACCAGATACGAGCGTCCTTATTGACGGACGCATAACATCGATGATAAAGGCCGGTGAATACAAAGGAGCAACAATAATCGTCCCTGAAGCGGTCATTGCAGAACTCGAAGCCCAGGCAAACAACGGACGCGAAATAGGGTTCTCGGGTTTAAACGAATTACAGTCGCTCTGCAAGATGGCCGAGGAAAAAACGATAGAACTCAAATTCTCCGGTATCCGCCCTTCGCTCGAGCAGGTCAAGCTCGCAAGCGGCGGCGAGATCGATTCGATGATCAGGGGAATCGCCATTGAAAATTCTGCACGGTTCATCACCAGCGACAACGTGCAGGCCGAGGTGGCACGGGCAAAAGGCCTCGATGTCATCTACTTAAAACCGCAGATCACGGATTTTGTCCCGCTCGGGATCGACCAGTTCTTCGACGAGCACACCATCGCCGTCTACCTAAAGGAACGCGTAGCCCCGATGGCAAAGAAGGGCTCCATCAACGATATGAAACTCGTAAAGATCCGCGACCAGCCGACAAGCGAATACGAGCTGCGGAACCTCGCACAGGAGATCCTCGAACGGGCAAAAAGGGACCCTGATGGATTTATCGAAGTCGAGAAGCGGGGCGTCACGGTCGTCCAGATCGGCTCGATGCGCATAGCAATAGCACGGAGACCGTTCTCGGACGGCATGGAGATCACTGCGGTCCGCCCGATTGTGGACGTAACGCTCGACAACTATGCAAAATCCGATGTCATCAAAAAGAGGATCGTCTCCGAGAAACGGGGCATGATTATTGCCGGTTCGCCCGGTGCAGGAAAGACCACGCTCGCCCAGGGGATCGCAACCTTCCTTTCCGACAACGGGTTCGTGGTCAAGACCATGGAAGCTCCCCGCGAGCTCCAGGTGCCCGACCAGATCACGCAGTACACGATGCTCGACGGCAGCATGGCAAACACTGCCGACGTCCTCCTGCTCGTGCGCCCGGACTTCGTGATCTTCGACGAACTCCGGAAGAACGAGGACTTTTCAGTCTTCTCCGATATGCGCCTCGCCGGCCTCGGGATGGTCGGCGTGATCCATGCAAACAGCGTCCAGGACGCACTCCAGCGCTTCTCGGACCGGGTGGACTTCTCTGTCCTCTCGCAGGTGGTCAACACCATCGTATTCCTGGATAAGGGCGTCATCACGAAAATCTTCGATGTCGGTTTCACCATCAAGGTGCCCGAGGGCATGGCAAACGAGATGCACATCCGCCCCGTGACCACCGTCACCGATTCCGAGACCGGCAGCCTCGTGCTCGATATCTTCCGGTACGACGGCCAGACGATCGTCATGCCGGTCCTCGAAGGTGCCGTTGCACCCTCGGTCTCCACACCCTCACTCCGGGTCCCGCAGGTCACCAGTGTCGGCCAGCCGGTCTCGCCGGTCAACAAACCGGGCAGTTCGCTCGCGAACATCCCCGACGTAACCCCAAAGAAAGAGAGCGACGACCGGCCCGGCTGGAAGCTCACGGAAAAAGAGATCCAGCGCGAGATCGGACGGTATACCGACGGCGAAGTGGACGTCCAGATGATCAGCGACACCAAAGCCGTAGTCTACATCGACGACAAGGATGTCCCTGCCGCAATCGGCAAGGGCGGCAAGAACGTCTCGGCAATCGTCAACAAGATCGGCATCGGCATCGACATCAAGCCCCGGACCGACCTCGACCGGCAGCAGGCCCAGCCGCAGAAGCCGGAAGCGGAGTTCTCCGCCGGTACCGGGATCAAGATCCAGACCGACAAGAAGCAGCTCGTAATCATCGCCCCTGAACAGTCCGGCAAAATTGTCGATGTCTTTGCGGGCAAGGAATATCTCTTCACGGCAACGGTAAACGAAACAGGCGAGATCAGCCTTGCAAAGAACTCGAGCATTGCGCAGGAGATGATCCGGCGCTACCAGAACAACGAGAACATCAAGCTGCGGCCGGTGTGAGCGTCCTTTAGAATTATTACCATTGCGATACCCATTATATGAGGAGAAGGTGAAGGGATTTTGAGCGAATTCGATCTGGGAAAATTCGAGGAGGAAGCCCACGAACGATGGCTCCATGCGTTCGAGGCCAATCCTTCAGATAAGGAAAAATTCTACATCACCGTCGCGTTCCCGTACCCGAGCGGCGCCATGCACGTCGGCCACGGCCGTACCTACATCGTCCCCGATGTGATTGCACGGTTCTGGCGGATGCGGGGCAGGCAGGTGCTCTTCCCGATGGCATTCCACGTCACGGGCGCACCGGTTGTCGGGATCTCGAAGAGGATTGCGAGAAAAGACGAGAAGACGATCCGGCTCTACCGCGACCTGTACAAGGTCCCGCAGAACGTGCTTGAAGAGTTTACCGATCCGCTCACCATCGTCAGGCATTTTGCCGCAGAATACCAGCGCGTGATGACCTCCTGCGGCCTTTCCATTGACTGGCGCAGGCGCTTTATCACGGTCGACCCGACCTACAGCAAGTTTGTCGAGTGGCAGTGGAAGCACCTCTACGAGGCAGGCCATGTGATCAAAGGGGTTCACCCGGTCCGGTACTGTACGGTCGACGATAACCCGGTCGGCGACCACGACCTTCTCGAAGGGGACAAGGCAGAAGTGATCAAGTTCACGCTCGTCATGTTCCACTACGGCGATGCACTCATCCCCACCGCCACGCTCCGGCCCGAGACAATCCACGGGGTCACGAACCTCTGGGCCAACCCGAACGTCACCTACGTGAAGGCCATCGTGGATGGCAAGGCTTGGATCATCTCGAAAGATGCCGCTGAAAAACTCGTGCTCCAGGACCACACGGTCGAGATAAAAGAAGATGTCCCGGGAAAAGATCTCATCGACAATACCGTGAGCCACCCGCTCTGCGGCACCGTCCCGATCCTCCCCGCCGATTTCGTCGATCCCGACATGGCGACCGGTATGGTCATGAGCGTTCCCGCCCATGCACCGTTCGACTACATTGCACTCCGCGATCTCCAGCAGCAGGGCAAGTACACGCAGATCACCCCGGTTCCCCTGATCTCGGTCGAAGGATACGGTAAAGTCCCGGCGCAGGATGCGGTGGAACGGGCAGGGATCAAGCACCAGATGGACAGCCGGATGGATGCCCTTACGCAGGAGATCTATTCTGCGGAGTTCTCGAAGGGAAAACTCTTCGAGAAATTCGGAGGAAAGCCGGTCAGGGTCGCCCGCGAAGAGATGGCGCAGGAGATGCTCGACAAGTACGGCTCGGTCATCATGTACGAGTTCGACCAGCGCCCGGTCATCTGTCGGTGCGGGAACAAGGTCAAGGTGAAGATCCTCCACGACCAGTGGTTCCTGAAGTACAGCGACCCGGCCTGGAAGGCTCAGGTGAGCGACCACTTAAAGGACATGGCGCTCGTGCCTCCCGAGGTCCGGGCGGAGTTCGACCGGACGGTCGGCTGGCTCAAGGACTGGGCCTGTACCCGTCGTGTCGGGCTTGGCACCCGGTTCCCGTGGGATACGAAACAGCTCATCGAACCGCTCTCGGACTCGACCGTGTACATGTCGTACTACACCATCGCCCACAAGATCCGGGAGATGGACCCGAAAGTCCTCACACCTGAAGTGTTCGACTACATCTTCCTTGGGAAAAAGTCCCCGGACTTACCAGAGAAGAAGAAGCTCGACGCAATGCGGGAGGAGTTCCTGTACTGGTACCCGTACGACTTCCGGTTCTCGGCAAAGGACCTTATCTCCAACCACCTCACCTTCCAGATCTTCCACCACGTGACGATCTTCCCGAAGGACAAACTCCCCAAGGGCATGGTGGTCTTTGGCATGGGACTCCTGAATGGCGCAAAGATGTCCTCCTCGAAGGGGAACGTCTACCTCCTGGAGGATGCGGTAAACGAATTCGGTGCCGATACCGTGCGTATGTTCCTCACGGGCAGCGCCGAGCCGTGGCAGGACTTTGACTGGAGAAACGAACTCGTACTCTCCACGAAAAAGCAGATCGAGCGGTTCTATGCGACCATCATGGAGCTCAAAGGAGTCAAAGGCGAACCGCAGGATATCGACCGCTGGCTCACCAGCCGGCTCCAGGAGCATGTCGCGAAGATGACGGCGGCCCTGGATAACTTCCAGACCCGGCAGGCGCTCCAGGAAGCATCGTTCGGGATCGAGACCGACCTCAAGTGGTACCGCCGCAGGCTGCCCGAAGGCTGTGCCGGCAGCAGCGGGCTTGCCACCCTCTGCTCGGTCTGGACCCGGCTCCTGTCGCCGTTCATCCCGTTCACTACCGAGCACCTCTGGAGGGAGCTGGGTAATAAGGACCTCGTCTCCTTTGCCGAGTGGCCGGTCGCGGACAAGAAGCTGATCAACACGAAGATCGAGCTCTCCGAGGAACTCCTTGCCCGGACGGTCGAGGATGTCGAGTCGATCGAAAAGCTGATCCAGATCACCCCGAAGTCTATCACCATCGTGCTCGCCCCCGCGTGGAAGTACGAGGTCTTCAAAACGATCGCAAAGTCCAGCGACCGGAACACGGTGATAAAAGAGATCATGAAGAACGATGCGATGAAGAAGCGGGGGAAAGATGCGACCGATGCGGCAAAGCAGTGCACTACGCTCATCCACCGCCTGCCCCCGCAGATCGTGGAGCCGCTCGCAGAGGAGCCCTTAAACGAACGTGCGGTCTTTGAAGCCGCGAAAGCCTTCCTCGAACGCGAGTTCGGCGTCCCGGTCCACATCGTTGAAGCGGAATCGAGCGGCCATGCCAAGGGCGCAACCGCCCTGCCGTTCAAGCCGGCGATTGTGATCGAGTAAATTTTTCTTTTTTTATTTACCTCCATTTTAAACAGTCCCGCTCTGGTCACCTGTACGCTCTTCCACAAATTTCCTTTTGCATGGCGGGTCTGGTTTGCATATTCCTATTTAATCGTACATCCATTTTTTTCCCGTCAGACCGGGGCTGTTGCCTTTCAAAAGACCCGGCTGCACGGGATAGTACTGCCGGCAGCAGCCGTGCAGGATTATACTAGTGCCCGTTTCCTTTCGGGAGACACTTACCATGAAAGAGAAATACTGGTATCTTGTTGCGATTGCAGTTCTGCTGCTCGCTGTTGTATGTGCGGGATGCTCCTCGTCAAAATCCGGGGATGCAGGAAAAACGTCGTCGGTTAATACCGGCACCTCGTCTTCCGTAGACGTTACTGCGGCTGCTTCCCCGGCAAATTCATGTCCGGCGACAACCGCTGCCACCTCGTGGACCGGCAAATGGGCCAGCTGGTCCAACAATGACGAATGTTTTGACGGGAGACAATACTTCTACCCGCCGACAGAAGATAACCCTGAGCCCTGGGCCGGGCAGTATGCAGGGCAGGAAGAATTTCCGGTTACCTTTACCCAGACCGGGTGTGACGTAACCGGGTCGATTACCGTGGGCCAGAACGGCACTGAGGTGGCGCCATACGGATGCCCGGTTTCACTAACAGGAAAGGTCGACAGTACTGGGGCAGTCTCGGGGACCTGGAAAGCCTATTGCGATATTGCATTCTACGGAACGGAAAAATCCCTGGATTCCGGGACATTCAGTCTCAACATGGAACCCGGTGGCTCTACGTTCATCGGCATGTTCGGGACAAGCGATACCGATGTGACAACGTATAAAACCACCTCATGCCCTTCCGCGAACAGCAACTGGGCAGGAAAGAGGGCATAAAAAAATCCGGGTAAGGTGAGACAACCATGAAAGCCGTGTATCTTGGCATGGGTCTTGTGATCCTTATGGTCTTTTGTGTGGCCTGTTCGGGCTGTACCTCCCAATCCACGACGGCCCAGACGGGAACTTCCGTGCAGGGAACACAATCTGCAACGACCGTTGCAGCAACCGGAACTGCGGCTGCTGCTTCCCCGGCCCTGAAGGTGGGTTCCGTCACGAGCTCGACCTCAGTTTTTGGGACAAACTACCAGTGGATGGAATACCGGATGACGACCAGTGCAGAGGGGACGGAGATGACTACCACGACAAAAACCGAGCGTTCCACGGGAGACTATAAGGGAACACCAGCAGTCCATCTCAAAGTGACCATGACTTCATCCGGCGGGGTAAACAGCGTTTATGATGTCTACTATGATACCGCGATGAAGAATGTTCTTGGCGGTTCGATGACCGTAACCGTAAACGGTCAGACCATCACGCAGGATGTGCCTGCATCGCAGCTCCAGGACCAGCAGGGTGCAGATTTCAACGGAGAGTTCGCCCTTACCTATGACGGGACAGAGGCGGTTACCGTACCTGCCGGGACATATCCGGCTGCAAACAAGTACACCGCGACGGTAAACAATGCCGGTGTGACGTACTGGTCGGTGCCCGGGATCCCGGTACCGGTAAAATGGACCTCCGGTTCATCTGAGGGTTCGAGTACTGCCGAACTGGTGGGCTGGGGATAACGGTAATTTTTTTTTCGATACGACCTTTTTGGATTACCATATTCCGATTCGCCAAAGCACAGTCTTTTTTTTAAAAAACAGACAACAGGGTCACGGGAATGATGCACAGCCCGCTGTTTTGCCCATCGGGATTGTTCGGGGTTTGTGCAAAAACGTTCAGGATACATGGAGAGGCTGCTCACCGGATACAGCGGATTCCTGAACGGAGGATGCCGTTTGTATCATGTTTCGCCGGCTCTGCAAACAAAGGGCAGCCTGCCGGAGATATGCCTCGATGAGATCGAGCCGGGCGATGGTATCGCCTTTGCGGAGAAAGATAATAACGACACCCAGCGGAACCTCCCGCACAATTAATCCCATGAGATAGATATTCCCGGTATTGAGGGACATCTCTATCCTGTCGGCCACGGTCTTTGAGAGCATCCGGGCAAAGATATAATGAAAATTGCCGGGAATTTTTGTGAGATGCCGGCTCATCAGCGCATGCGTTGCGACCGTCATGACAAAGTTTTCCGGCGGATCGACAATACATCCGACAGGATCCTGCCCGGAAATATGGGAAAAGATCTCACGGTCCTTATCTCCGAGAAAGCACCGGACAGTGACAGTCAGGGTCGGGACGTGAAACGAGTTCACGAGAACGACCGCATCCGGGAGAATCTCACGAACACCCCGTCCGATAACCTCATAAATATCGGCATCTTCGGGAAGTTCGGCAAATTCATACGCCTTGACCGAAAGGAAACTTATATCCGCGATATACCGGTCGATTCCTGCAAGCTCCCTTTGTATATCGGTTGTATCTTTTCCAATACCCAGATATTCGCCGGGCTGCCCGTCATGTTCAAACAACGCGACATAGATCCACCGGTTCCAGCGCACATCGCCGGATGGTCCAATGACACGGAATTCCAGGGACTTGGCCGGGCATGCAGGAGTAAGGTTACGCCAGCTCATCCTTACCGGAGCCTGATCGTCTTTATGGACGCAGGACAGAACGGAGTTCCCCGGTATGCCCGCTGGATCTTTTCGCACATACTGGCAGTATGCCGGATTTGCACTGATCAGCGTTCCGTCGGGATGGAACCGGACAATAAATTCGCCGGAATCTTCGACAAGGCCATGGAAGGGGATTCTGACCGGTTCCTCAGGAAGATTGCGCTTTGGGGCGGGTAGACCCTTAAAGAGGACGAGATAACCGCCGCTCCTGTTATCAAGGACAACAGGGATCTCTATTACCTGCACGTGGCAAAGGGAGGATTTTCCCGGGACAACAACTGCTACCCTGTCCACACCTGCCATGCTGCTGCTGTCGGGGGCCCGGGGGTGGGGGAGTGCGGCAAGGAGGGGATTTCCAATGTCCCATGGTTTTTTGCCGATAATGGTTTCTTTTTGGACGTTAAGGAGCGAGAGCATCTTTCTGTTGATCCGGAGAATCTGGAGTTCGTCATCAAGGATCATCATGCATTCCGGAAGCTCTTCAAAGATCGAAGAGAACGGTACCCGGGGCAGCAGCCGGTATACCTTGGCTGTCCCGGCACATTTCATTCTTACCTGACCGGATATATGCAGCAGATCGAGATACTTGGCGACAAGGTTCCGGTTCATCTTTAATTTGGATGCAAGAGCAGAGATGGTTCGCCCTTCGGGATGCCACATCAGCTCCTTTTTGATGAGATCAACCCTCTCCTGGTCCAAAACACCGGGTTCCATAATCTGCGTAGAATTTTTTTTTCAAATGGTTAAGGATTGTGAAATTATCATCCGACGATAATAAGAACAGGATTTGAAGTATTTACGTCAGGATCCGGAAGACGGGAAAAACATGCCGGCATTTGCAGGGATCGCGAGGGTTTACCCTTCACCCGGCCACGTCTTGCGTAAACTGCTCTTTTGAGTACCATCGCAGATACCGTCAGGTCGGGTTCCAGGTTCGATCCCGATATCCCTTAAAACTCACTCCACTGTCTCTCCCCGGTAGCCGTGCGCCGCAAGGATCGCGCTAACCCGCTCCACCCAGGAGGGATCGCATGCAGGGGCTGCCGGGCAGGGCAGGGGTTTTACTTCCTCGTTCCAGACCCGGGCGAGCACCGGGTCGGAGGTCTGGATATCCGCCCTCCCGACCATCCGTCCCACCGGCGCGCCTTTGGCATCGGAAATTACCATGTGGTAACAGCGGAACTCCCGGCAGATCCGCGGCCGGGTGGCGTGGATGGCGCAGACATGACCCGGCCCTTTGGGATCCTTGCGCAGGAATA
Source organism: Methanoregula sp. (assembly GCA_028705545.1). Classification (GTDB taxonomy): domain Archaea; phylum Halobacteriota; class Methanomicrobia; order Methanomicrobiales; family Methanospirillaceae; genus Methanoregula. Next base: position 8,812 of record JAQWDG010000008.1, read on the forward strand.
TGCACCCCTCGTGCGATCCGGGAGTACCGCTGGAAAAATCCTCGTCGATCTCTTCTGCAAATTCCGGTGCAACATGCACCGGAAACACTTCTCCCGAAAGGGTATTTTTGCAGTAATAATCTCCTTCCGAGAGCTGCCGCTCGATGCCGATATACCTGCCAAGACTCCTGCAGCATTTTCCGCAATGGTCGCAGACAAATCCGGTCATAGGTCAGGACCGCGGAGGCCGGCTAAAAAAAAGTACCCGTGGGGGGTTATGCCCCTTCCACGCTCTTTGCCCGCTTTACCCGTTCCTTGGTGGAAAAACCCGTTACTGCATCGAGGAATTTCCGGAAACGCTTGTTCGTGTCGATGATGACCTCGTCGCTTACCGATGTGTCGGATTCCGTGTCAATAAGAATCGTCTTGCCACCGGCACCGCAGGTCGCTTCCAGCCGTTTTATCGCACCGTAGCGGATCCGGTAGGCTTTCCCGGTCTTTTCGGGTTCAACACCGAAACAGTTCTTCAGTTCTGCGACAAGCCGCTCCTCAAGATCCTTGGTCAGTCCGCGTTTGATGGGGTACTCCTGCATACCCTTTTTTTAGGTTGTGCGTGTATGTTAACTTAATGACGGCAGATGCTTCTAACGATCTTAAAATTTTTTCAAAACCCCTCAGTAGCGAAGGCACGGCAGTGCTCATGGGGTTTCCCGGGAGCGGACTTGTCGGCACCATCGCCCTCCAGTACATGGTCGACCAGATGGAATTCGACCTTATCGGTACCATGACCTCGCGGTATTTCCCGCCGCTAGCCATGATGAACAAGGGCGTGATCAACGACCCGGTCCGGATGTATGTGAAAAACAATATCGCGGCAATCGTTGCCGATATCCCCATCCACCCGATGATCTGTTACGAGATCTCCAACGGCATCCTCGACTGGCTTGAGCCCTTCAGGCCAAAAGAGGTCTTAACTATTGCCGGGATCGTTACCAACGAACCGGAAAAACGGGTCTTTGGCGTCGCAACAACGCCCGAGGCATTAAAACGGATCGAGGAACATACGCAGGTTCTCCCCATCGGGAGCATCTCGGGAATTGCATCGAGCATCCTTACCGGCTGCAAGATCCGGGGTATCCCGGCCTACGGCCTCCTTGGGGAGACGGTCAACGCACCCGACCCGCGTTCCTCAGCGGCAACCATCGAGGTGCTCAACAAGATGTATAACCTCGGCCTCGATGTCAAGCCCCTCTTGGAACAAGCTGAAGAGATCGAACAGAACATGCACAAGCTCTCGGAAGAGGTCCAGCAGTCTGCGGATACGACACCGAAAAAAGACCTGCCGATGTACGGGTGACCTGACCATGAGATGCGCTGCATTAACCAGTATTTCACCGGAAGTGATCCGGGACCTGCGGTCCGGACGGCCGAGGACTATCGAACTCCAGAGCACGCATAACATCGTGACCCTTGCCGATGTGGAACCGGGCCCGGATGTCCATATCTTCATGACTTCGATCGACACCGAAGATTTGAGTCCCGGGGACTCCGGCATCTGCGTCTTTTTGATCTCTTCGGTAATCTCGATGAAACGGATCGTAGAATATTCCCAGGGGAACTATTACGAAGAGAGAGAAAGGATGTCTGCGCGGATCCAGGTAAAATACTGCGCCTCGTCCCTGGTAAAAGAGGTATTCCACGAAGGACTCTGTTCGCCGACACAGGTGGAAGTACTCAAGTCAGCCTGCTACCACGCGGGATAATTATCCCCTTTTTAATTCCATTTCCTGAATCTGGCGGCCTTTTCCGCTATTGTTTTTGGGATTTACCCCACAAGAGCGCCAAAAAAAGGGATAGGTAATACAAAGCCACAAAAGATTAATTTTTCCTGATGAGGACAAGGGCACCCAGACAGATCGCCCCGATGATAACGATACCCTCCACCGGGGATGCTTTTGTGGTTGTGGTTCTGGCCCAGGATGTCGGAACCTTGACCGTGGTTACCTTGAGCGATGTCTTCACAGTGGTCGGTTTAGACGTCGGTACAGTGGTCGCTGTTGCCGTCACCACGGGGGAAAGATCGGCAACGATAGTCGTGTTCCCGCCATTGGTTACCTTGACTGACCTTGACCAGTCCGAGTATCCGTTCAGTATGAGCTTGACCGAGTGGGATCCTGTGGCCAGTGAGGGAATAATGCAGGGCGATGTTCCCTTGTAGGTCGAATCCACGTAAACACTTGCCCCGGACGGCGATGAGGAGAGATCAATGGTTCCCAGCTGGTCGGTCGTTACTTCGAACGACAGGCCGCACTTTTCCGTACCGACAGAATCCCTGACACAGACCTGGTAGGTCTCCTCAGCTTTATTGGTCAGGTCGAATGTCCCGGTGACATACGTTGATTCTGTTGTACCGAGAGGATTCGCGGAAAGATTGGTGTACCCCGATCTGTACAGGTACAGGTGGGAAACATCGGATAACCCGGTGCCAACAACCTTAACCGTTACATCGTCGTTGATCTTGGCAGATGTCGGGGAGACCGATGTCAGTGTCATGGTACTGCGGATAGTAAATGGGGTAGGTGACGTAGCTGAACTCCCATCCTGGTTGACGACAACTACATCCCAAGTCCCAGGAGTTTGATCTGTCAGGGTAAACCGGCAGGTAAGCCTATCCGTGTTGTCGGCGGGAGAGGAGATGGATGCGGTGATATTGGACTTCCCAGACCTCATGAGTACGACCGTTCCCTGGCTGGGGGTCAGGTTGAAATTTGAGCCCGCGATGGTAACAATGAGCGAACCGCTGTTGGATCCTTCCGGGGGGCTGATAGAGGTTATCGAGGGACTGGCTGCAACCGGGCTGACAAGAGTAACGAGCAGAAGTACTCCTGCCAGGCACGCCAAAAGATACCTATGATTCATAATATTTCCCTCATCGTATTTCATAATAAATCATCTGATATAATCCTGTGAAATAATAGGATCATACCCGGGCGGATTACCTGAACCGTACCAGGCATAATAATCCCACCGCAGGATCCTCCTAAAAAAGGGAGTTGCCGAGATGGTCTTTACCCACACCCGGGTTCCAGAGCGCAATGCCAAAAAAACATGAATACCCGGATGGGGGGAGGGGACACAGATTAATTAGCCCGGAACACGAACATAAATGGCGTATTTTCCCAGGGGCTTGTGGCTTAGCCTGGACATAGCGCCGGGCTTCTAACCCGGATGTCGGGGGTTCGAATCCCCCCAAGCCCGTCTTCTCTTTTCGCGGGAACGGTTACCATGCGGGGTTCTTTGAAAAATACCCTGTTTGAATGAAATAAATGAAAAAGGGATACCGGGAATTTACTGGTCTTCAGCCGGCTGAACAGCGGGCTCTTCTTCGCCGGTCTTCTGGAGGATCTGGACATCGGCAATATTATGCTGTCTCTGGGCCAGCTTCTTTGCCTTGAAGATATTCTTGCCGTTCTTGCCGATAGCAATACCCCGGTCCTCATCACTCACATCAACCGTGGCGGAACGTGCATCGTCTTCACCGGAAAAGACGATACTCGTAACTTTTGCCGGTAAAAAACAGTTCTTTAAGAACTGCTCGGGGTTGCTGTTGTATTCCACAACCTCGATCTTCTTCCCCATGACCTCAGAAGCCTTCTTGATAGAGGCTCCCTTCTTCCCGATCGCAAGCCCCATGTCCCCGGGGTTGACGACAAAGATCAGCCGTTCGTTCCTGTCATCGACAACACAGTCGCGGCTTCCCGCGCCGGTCAGCGATTCGAACTGGGAGATCAGGCGCATGCAGTCTTCAGTCAGTTTGACTTCGACCATATCATGCCGTCCTCTTGAGGGAAAGGATATCTGATTCGCCGGGGCTTGCAATGGCAAGCGCGCTCACCATGAACGGCTTACCGCAGGCTTTGCCGAGGGCAACGCTCGACCCGTCGAACGTGTGGATGAAGATGTTTTCATACCCCGCAAGCTGGGATTTAAAGTTCTCCGGGCAGTTTGCCGCGATGACGATCATCTGGGCCTTGCCCTCTTTTACGCATTTTTCCGTGTTGTTCTGGCCGAGGATGACATTCCCGGTCTTGATTGCTCTTCTTAAGGAAGCATTAAAATCCATCTGCAATTCTCCTAAAATGGTATATGATTTTTTTTCAATCCACTTAATTCTCTCGTTGTCTGACGGCCACGAGCTTTACATCCCCGGTACCGAGCTGGATCGGCTGGCCGACGATGACGTTCTCGGTCACACCGCTTAACTCATCGGTCTCGTTTGCGACCGCGGCATCGAGCAGGTGGTTGACGGTCACTTCGAATGCTGCACGGGAAAGAACGCTCTCCTTCTCGCCGGCAATCCCATGACGCCCGATCTGCTTGACCTCGCCTTCCATGCACATCATGTCCGCAACGAGCATGAGATGCCGGACATCGACGAGGATACCCTGTTCGTTCAAGGTCGACTGTGCCTCGTGGATGATCGCATTCCTGGCCGCCTCGACCCCGAGGACCTGGGAGATCTCGCTGATGTTGTTCGTGCGGGTACGGGTCGTATCCACACCGGCAACGTCAAATACATCCTTTAGGTTGGAGCCTTCAGTATAAAGTATATACTCTCCGCCCTCTTTTCTCACGACGACCCGTGCGATATCGTCAATGCCCTGCACAATCACATTACGCACATGTTCGGCAAGCTGGAAGAGGTTCTGGTAACTCTCCCGGTCCTTGGGGGTAAAGATGATGACCGCTTTTGCCTCGTCGACATCGCTCTCGAAATCGCGGTAGTGCCGGCGGTCGCGGATCTTCTTTGGCGCGACATCCATGATCTCCGCAGGGGCGATCTTACGTTTCTCGCACACCTTTGTGTTGAGGTGAACGACGACCTGCATGTTTTCCATATCGGTCGTGATATCACCGAACTCATGGAGCGGGGCTGCTTCAATCTGCCAGCTGACTTCCCGTGCCTTGTCCCGGTCAACACCGTACTCGGGCTCAAGGTACACGGTCATCGTCGGGGTGCTGGGCTCTTTTCGGGCATCCATAATCTCGATGAGACGGGGCAGACCCAGCGTCACGTTGATTTCTGCGACACCGGCATAGTGGAAGGTACGCATTGTCATCTGCGTGCCAGGTTCCCCAATCGATTGTGCAGCGATGACACCGACTGCCTCGCAGGGCTCGATACGGGTCGAGAGATATTCCTTGTTGACCCGTTCAAGGATCTCCTTGAACTGGGCATCGGTGATCTCTTTCCCGTCAAGGAACGTGCGCAGTTGTTCCTTTGTTTTCTGCAGGAGTGCCGCGGCCTCGATCTTCTTTTCGTACTTTTCCGCGATCATATTATACCTCCTCTTTTAAGACTGCCTCGACGATACCCTTGACATCCACCGGGTCCCCGAATGCACTCTTTGTCGGGTCGGTGCTGTCCTCGCCGTACTGGAACTGGATAATCCGGCCACCGGTTGTCCTGACGGTGCCGTCGTACGCAACCTTGAGGTCCTGCAAAGCGTTAATCATACGCCGCTGGAGATAACCGCTCTGGGATGTACGGACCGCAGTATCCACAAGACCTTCACGGCCACCGATAGCGTGGAAGAAGAACTCGGTCGGGTTCAACCCGCCCTTGTAACTGTGCGCAATGAACCCGTGCGCATCGGCACCGCGATCGCCCTTCTTGAAGTGCGGGAGCGTACGGTCGTCATAACCACGGACGATACGCTCACCACGGACGGACTGCTGGCCGATACAACCCGCCATCTGGGTCAGGTTCAGCATCGACCCGCGGGCCCCGGAGACCGCCATCACGACAGCACTGTTTCCCAGACCAAGGTGCCGGCCTGCAATCTGACCGGTCTGGTCACGGGCTTTCCCGAGCACCTGCATGATCTGCATTTCGAGGGTTTCCTCGACAGTACGGCCGGGCATCGGTTCGAGCTGGCCGTCCTCGTAGATCTTGATCCTGCGGTTCACATCGAGCGCGGCGTTCTTTAAGACATCGTCGATCTGGCCGTACTCGGTCTTGGAGAGATCCTCATCGTCAATACCGAACGAGAACCCATCGATCATGATACCGCGGATGGAGAGCTTTGTGACCTGGTCGATAAATTCCGCTGCACGCTTCATGCCGTACTGGCGGATGATCCGGTTCACAATCTGGCCGTCGAATGCACCGATTGCCTTCTTATCGATGGTACCCGATTCGAGTTTCCCATCGAAAATCCGGACATAGGCGTCACGGTCGCAGAGCTCCTTTTTACAGGTATCACAGTTCTGGCAGGAGCTGGCCTTAAAGACCATGTTCAGGGCTGCCGGGAGGATCTGGGAGAAGACCTGCTTGTTGCTCCAGTATTCGACCCCGTCTTCAGTCTTGCCGGCAGGGGGCATGTGCTCGATTTTTACCGGTTTTAACAGGTACAGGGTCTCTTCCTTGTTGAACCACCGCACAAGGTGGGTCAGCATGAAGATACCGGAGATGTGGTCGTGGATGCCGCCGATGATCGGGCCGCCGAATCTCGGGGAGAGGATGTTCTCCTGCACGGAGCAGAGCATCGATGCTTCCGCACGTGCCTCTTCGGTCTGCGGGACGTGCATGTTCATTTCATCCCCATCGAAGTCGGCGTTGTACGGCGGGCAGACTGCCGGGTTAAGGCGGAAGGTCCGGCCTTCCATGACCTTGACCCGGTGGGACATGATGCTCATACGGTGCAGCGAGGGCTGCCGGTTGAAGAGCACGACATCGCCGTCACGGAGCTGGCGTTCGACAGTATAGCCGGGCTCGATCATGTCGGCAACGGTCTCAAGGTTGTCGGCACCGAGACGCAGACGGCGGTTGTCCGGCCGGATCACGTAGTTTGCCCCACAGGGGGCGCCGACGTTCGGGCGGACCGGGCCGGTTCTTACGATCTGCCGGAGTTCCTCGATGTTATAGGGAGTTACCCGGACCGGCACGGTCATCTCGTTTGCAACCGCGCGGGGAACGCCGACCTCGGATACCGAGAGGTTGGGGTCGGGAGAGATAACGGTACGGGACGAGAAGTTCACCCGTTTACCGGACAGAGAACCACGGAACCGTCCGTCTTTTCCCTTGAGACGCTGGGAGAGCGTCTTTAACGGCCTGCCGCTGCGGTGGCGGGCCGGCGGGCAGCCGGCAACTTCGTTGTCCAGGTACGTTGTCACGTGGTACTGGAGAAGTTCCCAGAGATCCTCGATGATCAGCTGGGGCGCTCCCGCATCCTGGTTCTCCTTGAACCGCTGGTTGATACGAATAATATCCACGAGCTTATGGGTGAGGTCGTCTTCCGACCGCTGGCCGTTTTCAAGGATAATGGACGGCCGCATCGTAACCGGTGGCACCGGGAGCACGGTAAGGATCGTCCACTCAGGGCGGGCGACCTTCGGGTTGATCCCGAGCGGGATGAGATCCTCGTCCGGAATCTTCTCGAGCCGCGCGCGGATGTCGGCCGGGGTGAGCTTGTGCTCGACCTTTTTCCCCTCCTCGACCATCACTTCAGAGAAGGTGGTGGGTTTCTCGAAGTTGATCTTGAGCTGCTGTTCGCCGCAGTACGGGCAGACGCGCTCCTTTTTTACATCCTTTTCCGAAATCTGGTCGCCGGTTGAGTCTTCATCGGTACCAACGACTTTCTCGATCTCATCGGGAGAGAGGAGCACCCGGCCGCAGGAGCGGCAGGTGACACGGAGAAGTTTCCTGATAAGCCTCGTGTATCCGACATGGATCACCGGCTTTGCAAGTTCGATGTGCCCGAAATGCCCCGGGCAGTCGCTTGCCTTCTGGTCGCAGGTCTTGCACCGCAGCCCCGGGTCGATGACACCGAGGTTTAAGTCCATGAGACCCTGCGGATACGGGAAGCCGTCATCATCGTAGGTGTCCGCCCAGATGATCTTCCTGACACTCATCTCCCTAATCTCCTTGGGGGAGAGCAGGCCGAACTCGATTTTTCCGATTCTCTTTGGGCTTGGCATGACTGTATGGCACCTCCTTATACGACGTCCTCTAATCTCAGGCGGGGTGCAATCCCCATGCTCTTCATCTCATCTAAGAGGAGCTTGAATGCGTAACTCATCTCGACCGGGTAGATATCGGTCTCGTTACCGCAGGCAAGGCACCGGGTCATGTTGCGCTTGCGGTCAAGCATTGCTACCATCCCGCACCGGGCGCAGACGTATTCCTGCACCTTGTCCGACTCGTCGAGCAGGCGTTCCTTTAATGCCATGGCGGCGCCGTGGCCGATCATGACATCACGCTCCATTTCACCGAACCGGAGACCTCCTTCACGGGCACGGCCTTCGGTAGGCTGGCGGGTAAGCACCTGCACCGGTCCGCGGGACCGCGCATGCATCTTGGAACTGACCATGTGGTACAGTTTCTGGTAGTAAATCACACCGATGTAGATATCGGCCTTGAATGCCTTGCCGGTATACCCGTCGTACATCACTTCACGGCCGGTATGGGAGTAGCCGAGCTTCTTGAGCGATGCGCGAAGGTCGGCCTCGCTTTCGCCGCCAAAGGCCGTTGCATTGATCCGGCGGCCTTCGAGCGACCCGACTTTCCCGCCAATCATCTCAAGCATGTGCCCGATAGTCATACGACTCGGGATGGCATGGGGATTGATGACAAGGTCCGGAGAAAGGCCAGCCTCGGTAAAGGGCATGTCTTCCTGGTTAACGATAAGGCCGATAACCCCTTTCTGCCCGTGACGCGATGCGAACTTGTCGCCGATTTCCGGAACACGGAGGTCACGGGTGCGCACTTTCACGAGACGCGAGCTGTTCTCGCCCTCGGTAATGATGACCGTGTCGACAATCCCGTGTTCGTTGCTCCGCATGGTGACGGATGTATCGCGGCGCTTCTCTTCTGCAATGAGCTCGCCGGTCGGCTCTTCAAGGAACCGGGGCGGGGACGTCTTCCCGATCAGTACGTCCTTTTCTGCGACAATCGTCTCGGGGTTGATCACACCGTCCTCATCGAGGTTCTTGTACGACTCTGCACCATGGGCCCCGCTGACTTCCTCATCCGGGACTTCGATCCGGTCGATCTGGCCGCCGGGGTACCGGCGTTCTTCACCCTCGTAGGTCCTGAAGAAGTGAGAACGTCCGAGACCGCGGTCGATCGAGGCTTTGTTGAAGATGAGTGCATCTTCAATGTTGTAGCCTTCGTACGAGAGGATGGCTACGACAAAGTTCTGGCCTGCAGGCCGGTCGTCGGAACCAATCAGTTCGGAGGTCTGGGTGTGGGTAAGCGGTTTCTGCACGTAATGGAGCAGGTGGCCACGGGTATCGGGCCGCAGCTTCATGTTTGCCGCGCCAAACCCGAGTGCCTGCTTGACCATCCCGGCACCCATCGTGACACGGGGACTTGCGTTGTGCTCCGGGAACGGGACGTGCGCTGCACCGATACCGAGAATGAGCGACGGGTCGATCTCAAGGTGGGTGTGCTCGGGCGTGATATCCCCGGGGTTCATCGCGATGTAGAGGTCTTCTTCTTCCTCTGCATCCACGAACTCGATCATCCCGTGCTTCACGAAATAGGAGAAGTCGATCTCCTTTTTCGCGAGCTTTTTGATCTCGTCCTCGCTGATAAGGGGCTTCCCGTCCTTTAAGACGATTAAGGGGCGGCGGGCGCGGCCCCGGTCAGTCAGGAGAACCACATCGCCGTTGAACTCCTTATAGGAGACATTGACCTCCGTGGAGATCGCACCCTGCCGGCGCATTGCGCGGATATTTTCCACGAGAGATTTCGGGTCGTCGATAAGGCCGACAAGTGCCCCGTCAACGAAAACACGTGACTTCTTCATCTGACCTCACCCCGGATCTGTTCCACATTTAAGGTATGGAGGATGCGCATGATCTCCTCTTCGTCATCGACACCCTTGCTGATCTCGACCATCTGTGCGAAATTCTTCACCAGACCGCAGTTCGGTCCTTCTGGGGTCTCGCTCGGGCAGATCCGGCCCCACTGGGTCGGGTGCAGGTCACGGGCCTCGAAGTGAGGCTGTGAGCGCGAGAGAGGCGAGATTACCCGGCGCAGGTGCGAGAGTACGGCCATGTGGTCGACACGGTCGAGGAGCTGGGAAACCCCGGTCCTGCCACCCACCCAGTTACCGGTAGCGAGCGGGTGGAGGAGACGCTCGGTGAGCACATCGGCGCGGACGGCAGTCGCAATCGAAAGGTCGCGGTGCCGCATGCTTGCACGTTCGAGCTGGTACTTGATATCACGGGTCAGCCGGTTTAACGAGATCCGGAAGAGGTCCTCCATAAGGTCGCCGGCGAGTTTGAGCCGCTTGTTTGAGTAGTGATCCTTATCATCGATCCGGCGCTTGTTTAACACGAGATCGAAACAGGCCTCTGCCATACGGCCCAGGAAATGCGCCTTTGCCATCCTGACCGAAGCAACTGCTTCTTCGTAGCCTTCGTCACCCTCCTTGAGGGTTGTCGGCAGCGCGTAGTTGAGATGCGGGAGCAGGTAGTTGTCGAGCACGAACTCTGCACGCTTCTTCTGGTAATCGCGTGTCTGGTTGGGCGCAAGTTTTTTACCCACATACATAACGCCATCCTCAACCGAGTCGCATTCGCTCTCCTCAAGGTTCTGCATCATGAACGTGAGGATATCTTCATCGGTCGAGACTGCGTTTACGACCTCCTGGTCGTTGGTCATCCCTAAAGCCCGCATCAGATCGACGAATTTCAGGTGCCCGGCAACGGACGGGAAAGAAACCTCGAGGAGGTTCTTCTTGTTGCGCTCGACAACGACAAGCGCGCGGTAGCCGCGGAACTGCGAAAACACTTTTGCAACGTAGATCCTCTCGTTATACCGCTCGGTGAACTCGGTCATGATCTTATTGGAGGCAAGATCCTCCAGGGTCATGAGCACACGCTCGGTCCCGTTCACGATGAAATATGCGCCCGGGTCGAATGCGTCCTCGCCGTGGGAGACTCTTTCATCGTCGCTCATGCCGTAAAGGTTGCAGGCAACCGAGCCGACCATGATCGGCAGCTGTCCGATAGTGGTTGTGATCGGGTCCTGCCGGTCCTCGCCGTGCACGAGTGTCAGGCCCAGCTGGATCGGGGCGGCATACGTGAGGTTGCGAAGGCGCGCTTCGCTCGGGTATAACTCTGCCTGCGAACCGTCGGCTTCCCGTACGAGCGGTTTTTTGACCTCGATGCTGCCGAGCTCGACCCAGACCGGCTCATTGTTCTTGCCCCGGTTCTCGATATCGGTCTCGATAATCTTCTGTTCGTTGACCACTTTCTGGAGATTTTCTGTCAGGAAATAGTTAAAGGAGTCAAGCTGGTGGCGCGCAACATGCTCCCGTGAAAAGTATGCCCTCGATAGAACGCTTCTGTCAATCAGATAGACCACCCCCGGCCTTTACTTCTTGGGTCTCCTGATCACAAGCCGGTAGGCTTCGGCCCTGCCGGCAGTGTGGCTCTTCCGGATAATCCGGATCACATCATCGACCTTGGCGTCGATGGCTTTTACAGCGGGATCGTCATGATAGATTTTTGGTAACTGATCGGTTGTAATATGGTAGCGGGAGAGCAGCGCTGAAACCTCCTCCTCGCTCATAAGCTGGTGATCCGGCACCATTACATGTGTTAACACATTCAGTTTGGTGCTCAATGAAAAACCCCCATAATGTTGAAACGATTGCCTCTCAGATGCATCACCGCAAAAAATCCACGATTGGATCGTGGTAACGGGCCCGGAGGGATTTGAACCCCCGACCACCTGGTTAAAAGCCAGGCGCTCTACCGAACTGAGCTACGAACCCCGGTATAAGTAAGATGTACAGCATTATTACAACGCAAGAAAACTATATAAACATTACCCAAGGGCTATTAAATTTATCCTGACGATCCGGTAGGCGGTGCAGCCTTATGAAACAGATCACGGAGCTCCCGGATCCGCCGCTCGGATAACGCGATCTTGTCTTCAAGAGCACGCACGGCAGTCATCTCTTCAGGAGATGGTGCGCGCCCGGCCCGGTCCCGTCCGGCCGATGCCCGAAGAACCGTAAGCAGGTTACGGTCAACTTCGATACTCTTGCGCAGCGTACCGTACTCGGTTATAATGGCAGGATCGATGCCGCTTTCTTCGGCAAGATGCAACTCCTCCTTTATATCATTTCTCCGGGAGAAGATCCGCTGGATCGATTCAAGCAGTTGCGTCGGGTTGACCGGCTTTGAGACAAAGTCGTCAATACTAAGACTGTGTTCCTGTGCCTCGGCAGGAGTGATCTTCTTTGCAGAGAACATGAGCACCGGGACATCTTTTGTTGCCGGGTTCGCCTTGATTTGCTCTAAGGTCTCCCAGCCATCCACGGGTTCCATCATGATATCGAGGAGAATCAGGTCAGGTTTTACCGTCTCAAGAATTTTTAAGCATTCGTCACCGCCATGGGCCGGGATAGGTGTATATCCCTTGCGTGACAGGATTGCGGCAAGACCGTCTACGATAAACGGGCTGTCGTCAACGATTAAAATTGTCGTGTCCATCAGGGAGGCTCCCGGGTACGGCCTGCGGTGTCGGGGCCTGCATATGCTGCACTCCCCATATTGTATGCTGCGGAACTATTCAAAGGTATAACCAATCGCGCTAGTCACGGCTGTTTTTATGCAAGTTTCCCGGACAATTCGGTTTTCAGTTGCTGAAGCCGGGCTTCCTGGAACTTAAGGTTGGTGTCCATGGTCTTTAAGGCTCGGGAGATATCGTCGCTCACCCGGACCTTGGAATCGTTGAAGTTATAGGTTGTCTCGAGGATCTTCATGAGGCGCTTGTTGACATCGATGCCTTTTGAAAGCCGGGCATATTCACTGACGAGTTCTTCGTCTGCCCCGGATTGCGCTGCCTTATCGATATCTGCCCGGATATTCTGCCTGCGGCTGAGCACATGTTCGATCGCATCGTACAGTTCGCGGTGGGTGATGGGCTTGAGCACGTAATCTTCGATATAGGGGCCGTATTCCTGTGCCTCAGCCGGGGTCAGCTGCTTTGCAGTAAGCATGAGTACCGGGACATCTTTTGTTGCCGGGTTCTCCTTGATCTTCTCTAATGTCTCCCACCCGTCCATAGGCTCCATCATGATATCGAGGAGGATAAGATCCGGTGTGACCGTCTTTAGGATTTCCAGGCATTCCTCTCCGCCATAGGCTGCTACCGTACGGTACCCGCCCCGCTCAAGCATCGTCACAAACACATCCACGATAAAGGGACTGTCATCGACAACAAGAATCGTATACACCGTTACATCACCCGTCCTATTTCTGCAGCGACTGCATTGATCCGGGAGAAGACATCCTCCTGCCGTGCAGTACTCTTAAGGACTGCTGCAATAAGAAAATTCTCTCCCGCACCTATGACCATCATGGACGATCCGGCTGCACGTATCGTGACCTCTGACAGGTTCTTCATGTCAAGGAGGTGCCCTGCTGATTCGGCAGATGCAAAAAGAGTTGCAGAGAGCGCTCCAAACCAGGGCTCGTTGAATTTCCGGTCAAAATATTTCCCGACGATAATACCATCTCTTGAGACAAGGGCGCAGCCTGCCACGCCGTCTATGTCCCGTATCTGTTCGACAAATGCTGCACTTTTATCCGCAAACATTCCTAAAAGGCTCCCCGGGGTGCTCTACCTGCTCTCATTCATAATTCCTGATAACACCATATATACATATCTTTTTTTATTTTTTTACAGGATGTGACAGGACTGTTTTACCATTCACCGAAAATATCGGCCGGAATGTAAAAAAGGTAAAAATCCGGGTTTTTTACCGGGATCAGGTTATCGGGAAATTCCTGGGCATTATGGCTTTTCACCAGGAACCAAATGTGCAAGCTCCCGGTTTATCTTCAGGCTGCCGGTTCCTGATGAAATAAGAAGTGGGTTTTTAGAGGAGAGCATCGACAGGTGTATCTTACAGAATTGTCGGGATTACAGAAAGGTACTGTGGGTTTTTTATCAGAAACATCCCCGCAAAAGGTTTGCAATATAATAAACAGGAATCAACGCCCGGGTTCGCTCTTATTTATTGAATCATGCACTGAGCCGAACACACCTGCAAATACATTTTATTGTATATTGATATTATTAGTACAATCGGGATATATTAAACAAAAGCCGGTCCTAATGAGGGGATAATAAGAACCCGGGGGCCGGCCAGTCAGGGTCAGACAGATATGGTACTCGAAAGTTACATGGTCGTTTTATTCGGTGCAGTGATCGTTGTCCAGCAGTTCATCATGTACCTGATGTATGTTCGAATCCGCCAGCTTTTACGGGAGATCGATTCGATCGAGGGCAAAATGAAGATCACCGATCACGAACTCGACAGCCTGATCCAGAAAGTCGAGGAATTCAAGCAGACGGGAATGTAAAGATCATATCGACTCGTTTTCCTTTTTTACAAGAAAGATACATATGGAATCTGCACGAATAGTAAGAGAGCGGGGCCATAGGGTAGCCTGGCCATCCTAGGAGACTGGGGGTCTTCTGACTCGCGTTCAAATCGCGATGGCCCCATTGTTGTTTTTTGGTGATTTGTGCCGTGAAGATTACGGAAACGTGTATCGACTGCCTTGTTTCAAGGGTTGAAATGGAATGCGGTCTTGTCGGGGCAGACACGGAAACGACCCGCCGGGTCTCGTCAGCCTGCCGCTCGTACCTTGTCTCCATCAAAGACGATCCCCTCACCCACCCGCAGATCGCAAGCCTCGTCCACCACCGGGCTTACGACCTGCTCAACTCGTCAGATCCGTTCCGGGCGCTCAAAAAACAGGGAAATGAGGAAGCACTCGCGGTCTGCAAAGAAATCCGGCCCACGCTCCACACGTTCCGGGATTATGTGCTCGCTTCAGTCATCGGCAATACCTTCGATTACGGTGTCAAGGGACATACGGTCACGGACAATTTCTCTGTTTTTTTCCGGGAAGAATTTGCAAAAGGGCTCGTTATCGATGACACCGACAAGATCCTGCCTCTCGCGAGAAACGTGGTCTACCTAAGCGACAACTGCGGGGAGATTGTCCTCGACCGGCTCCTGATCCAGTATCTCAAAAAACAGGGCGCACATATCACGCTCGCTGTAAAAGCCCTGCCGGCGCTCAACGATGCAACCCTTGAGGATGCACGGGCTCTCGGTCTCGACAGGATTGTGGATCTCCTGACCACAAACAGCAAAAAAGCAGAGATCGGCCTTTGCCCCGAGGTGGCCCCGCATGACCTTGCCGCTGCAATAAAAAACTGCACACTTATTATTGCTAAAGGCATGGCGAATTTCGAATCCCTCTTCGAGCGAAACGATCTTCCTCCCGTAGCGTACCTGATGGCGGCAAAATGCAGGCCCGTTGCGGACATGGTTCATGTCCCGGTCGGTTCAAAGGTTGTACTCCTTAAAGAGTAAAGGCCAAAGAAAAAGTTCCATAATGTTTTAACTGCCCGGGCCCATCATTACTCATGGTACTTCTTGAAGGAATGGCACTGGGATGGCTGCTGATTGTCATCGGGGCCATCCTGCTCCTGGTCGAAGTGCACAGCCCGGGTTTTTTTGCCACAGTTCCGGCAACCGTTCTGATCATCCTCGGTATCCTGCTCCTGTTGGGAATTGACATCTTCAATTCCGGCTGGGGCGTTATAATCGGTGTGGTCGCAGCCCTCTGCGCCGCAGGAGTCACCGTGTGGATGTACAGCCGCATCACACCGGAGGGGAGCCCGACTACCATCAGCCGGGACTCGCTCATCGGCAAAGAGGGGCAGGTCATTGTCGATATCGACGCGACAACGATCAAAGGCAAGGTCCGGATCGGTTCGACGGAATGGAGCGCCCATTCAAACGGCGCAATAATCCCCAAAGGGAAGACCGTGAGGGTCGTCGATTCCGAGGGCGTCCATATTGTTGTAGAGGAGGTTTGAGTAAACCATGGCATTCATCGAAACGTTA
>JAQWDG010000114.1 GCA_028705545.1 Methanoregula sp.
ATGATCGCTTTTATCGCATCGCCCGTGAGCTTCCCGCCGGCCTGGATCGGGTCGATATTTATGGAGAGTTCGTTAACCTGCCGGGCCTCGATCCCGTTCCCGCATTTCATTTCAGCATCTCCGCTTTGAGCGCCCCCACCTGCCGCTCGAGGTTTTCAAGCAGGCGTGCCGCCTCTGCCTTCTGCTTCTCGGATAGTTCGTGCGTTGGTGCCGTCTCGCGCAGGATCATGCGGAGATCGACAAGGATATAGGTCGCGGAAAAGACCAGGTCAACTGCCCGTTTTGACATAAAACACCTGCCGTATTTTACTTGTAATAATGCCCCCGTTCCAGCATAAATACGCTCTTTTCATGGGGTGGGGGATCGCTATAAAAAAGAAAACAAAAGACCGGGCTGGACCTTTTGCCCCGTCCAACCCTAACCAAAGAGTGTTCCGCGGGAGACAAACGTGAGGGCGAGGATCAAAATGATGAGGATCAACAGCACCCAGAGGACCCGGTGGATGACCCGTTGCGCTGTCAGCTGGGCAAAGAACCCCCGGGGCCGGATCTGTAAGATGAGGACGGCACCGATGCTCCCGGCAAGAAGGCCGACAACGTTCTGGAGGGTGAGGGTGAGCGCGGCAACCGCAGACGCGGGCACGAGATAGAGAGAGATCCCAAAGACCACGGCCGGCGGGAGGAGGGCGGCGGCGACAGCAACACCGGCAACGCCCTCGGGAATTTTTTCCGAGAGCGCGAAGATCGTGGCAAACCCGAGCAGGAACGCCATGAGGATGTAGACCGGGTTCGCATCGAGCCGGGAACTGATCTCGGACGTAATGGTAAGCGGGATTGCAAAGGACAGCAGGACCGTGGCCGCAAAGGAGATCGCGATCACCATGACAAGAAGGACCAGCAGGATCTTTACGCAGTTAATGACGCTGCGGGTATTGCCGACCGCAGTGTTTACCGCAAACGCGTAGATGGGCCCGAGCAGCGGCGAGATGAGCATGGCGCCGATAATAATACCCACGTTGTTTAAGAATAAACCGATCAGGGCCACCATCCCGGCGATTGCGGCAAGGATGATCTTGCTTGTGTCGAGATCGGTGTGGCGTTCTGCGGATTCGAGGAGATCCTCGATGACCGGCTGCTCCTTTGGTTTTTCCTTTGGCATTGTGGCAAGCCGGGCCCGGATCTCGTCAAGCACCGGCGAGATCACGAAATCCGGGGACGAAACTTCAATAAGGCTCTCGTGTGCGGAAATGTCCGGCATCTCTTTTACTTTCGAGAGCACGCTGTCGAAAAGTTCATCCGGGACAAAAAGGGTTGTAACGGTCGGGCCGGTCATGCAGGTGTCGGTGAGGAACGGGCAGGGATTGTCCTTTACGTATTCGGCAAGTGCCTGTGCGGTCCTTTCGGTGCCCCGGATAACCATCTTTTTCACGCGGATTCCTTCGTACCGGGGAATGCATCGCGGTACCAAAAAAAGGTTCCTTTCGCCTCCACCCCGGTACCCGAAGGCCCGGAAGAGCTAAAAAAAACCGGGTACCCCTCAGGGACCTCTGCCCCGCGAACCGTCAAAAATCCCCCGCAGCCGGTTACGATCCCGCTGGTTCCGGCAGCGGTCATGCGCGGCTGGAAGAAAAAATCCCCCCGAAACGCCCGTCCTGCTCATCAGTTTATAACCATACACTGCGTAAAATACACATTATAGAGAAAAACCCGGGAGGGTATAGGATGGACTTTAAAAACAAAGTACTTATCATCGGTTACGGAGCGGTGTCCAAGTGCACGCTCCCCATCCTTGTTCGGCATGTCAATATACCCTTGGAGAACATCACGCTTGTCGATTTTAAAGATAAATCGCAGGATCTCAAAGCGTATACCAGTCGGGGCCTCCGGTTTTTAAAACGTCGGATAACCCCGGAAAATCTCGACGCCGTTCTCTCTGAGACGCTCTCCGATGGCGGCCTCCTAATCGATCTCGCCTGGAATATCGATGCCGGCGAGATCGTCCAGTGGTGCCACGACCACAATGTTTTGTACGTCAATACCTCGGTCGAGGCATGGGACCCGCTGGGCGAGCGCTATACCGCGAGCCCCTACGAGAAATCCCTGTATTACCGGCAGATGAAACTCCGCGAGCTCACAAAAGACTGGAAGGGTTCTACTACCTGCGTGGTCGACCACGGGGCAAACCCGGGGCTCATCTCGCACATGACCAAGCAGGGCCTTGTCGATATCGCACGCCGGATGATCGCAGACGATCTCGCAAAGGACCCAAAAAGATTCGAGATGCTCATAAAAGAGCAGCGCTTTGGCGAACTTGCCATGGAAGTCGGGATCAAAGTAATCCACTGTTCCGAGCGCGACACGCAGATCTCCCGCATGCCAAAGAAGGTGAACGAGTTTGTCGGGACCTGGTGTATCGAGGGCCTGCTCGAAGAGGGCACGGCACCGGCCGAGATCGGCTGGGGCACGCACGAGAAGCAGCTTCCCGACCATGCCCATGTCCCGCCCGAGGGCCCGAAAAACGCGATCATGCTGCCCCACATGGGGATCAACACCTGGGTCCGGTCCTTTGTGCCCGAGCAGGAAATCGTGGGCATGGTGATCCGGCACGGAGAGGCGTTCGGGATCTCCGACCGCTGGACGGTCTGGAAGGACGGGAAAGCAATCTACCGCCCGACCGTCAACTACGCGTACCTCCCCTGCGACGCGACCATTGCATCGCTCCACGAGCTGCGGGGCCGGAACTACGAGCTCCAGCCCAAGCTCCGGATCATGAACGACCGCGAGATCTCAAGCGGCGCGGATATCCTTGGCGCCCTTTTGATGGGCCACCCGTACAAGTCCTGGTGGACGGGAAGCATCCTCTCCATTGACGAGTCAAAGAAGCTCGCGCCGGGCCAGAACGCGACCACGATCCAGGTCGCGCTCGGCGTGGTCTCGGCCGTGATGTGGATGATCGAGCACCCGAAGATGGGCTTCTGCCTGCCGGACGATCTCCCCCACGAGTACGTGTTAAACATTGCAAAGCCGTATCTTGGCGAGTTTTACTCGGGCCCCTCGGACTGGACTCCCCTGAAAAACCGGACAGTGTATTTCAAGGAGAACCCGGAAAACGACTACGACCGGGAGGATGTCTGGCAATTCAAAAACTTCTTATTTGTCAGATGAACCACACTTGTACCAAATAGTGAATCCGAGGAAGTGACGTGACCACCACCACACCATTGTGCGGAAACGACCGCCCGGCCCCGCAGAAGGACCGGGGAAGTCGTCAGTTTTTGGAAGCGCTCGCACGCGAGCACGGGACTCCTGTTTTTATTATCGATCATGAAAAGATCCGGGAAAATTACCGGGAATTCAAGAAATACCTGCCCAAAGTGCAGGTCTATTTTGCGGTAAAAGCAAACTCGAACCCGGCGATCGTAAAAACCCTGTTTGACGAGGGCGCGAGTTTTGACGTGGCATCGATGCCCGAGTTCATGATCGTGTACGAGTTCATAAAAGACATGCCGGATAAGGAGCGGCAGGACTTCATCTGGGACCGGATCATCTACGCAAACACGATAAAACCGATCGAGACGTTAGAAGAGCTCAACCAGTACAAGCCGCTTGTCACTTTCGACAACATCGAGGAACTCAAAAAAATCCGGGCCCATGCACCGCAGGCCGGGCTCGTGCTCCGGCTCCGGGTGCCAAACACCGGCTCGATGGTCGAGCTCTCGTCCAAGTTCGGCGCGGACCCGGGCGAGGCAGTAGACCTCATCAAGGCCGCATTCGATCTCGGCCTCGTGGTCGAGGGCCTGAGTTTCCACGTGGGCAGCCAGTGCACGAACTTCGAGAACTACGTAGAAGCGCTCCAGATCGCATCGAGCATTATCGATGAATGCGAAAGCCGGCTCGGGCAAAAGATCAGGATACTCGATATCGGCGGCGGTTTCCCGGTCCGGTACAACCCGGATGTCCGGCCGCTCGCCGACCTTGCGGCAAAGCTCAACGCCGAGTTTGCCCGGCTCTTCCCGGAGGACATGCAGATCCTCGCAGAGCCCGGCCGGTTCCTTGTGGCAAATGCCTGCACGCTCGTGGCAAAAGTCGTGGGAAAAGCCCACCGCGACGGCAAGCCCTGCTACTACATCAACGACGGCGTGTACCACACCTACTCGGGGCAGGTCTTCGACCACTGCACGTACCCGGTGCTTTCCCTCACCAAAGAGGGCCCGGCCCGGATCTCGGCGGTCTTTGGCCCGACCTGCGATGCATTCGATACGATCACGCTCTCGGCCGAGCTCCCCAACCTTGAGATCGGCGACCTCGTGTACTCGGAAAATATCGGGGCATACTCGATCGCCTCGTCCACGTACTTCAATGGCTTCCCCCCCGCAAAAGTCGTGCATATCAACCGGTAACTCAATCAGCAACTTTTTTTCATGCCGGATACGGCAGCACATCGGTTTTTTTATACCCAAAGCAGGTTAATTTCCGGGTATGTTCTTTCAGTCCTGTCCGCGTACGTCATCGCGTATGCGGGTGATTTTCCCGATCGTGCTCTCTCTTGTCCTGCTCGCAACCCTCCTGCCGACGGTCGCTGCCGAAGCGGTTAACTGTTCGGGCTGCACGGTCTGGGACGACCCCTGCGCCCTCTTTGAAGCGGGAAACGAGACTGCATACAACGATGCGATGACTGCCTCTTTTGGATCGGTCGCGGCAAACATGACACCGGCCGCCGATTACCGGAACCTTTCATGGACACAGGCGTTTATCTCGCTTAACCATCTCATGAAGGAGCGGTACGCCTTTACCGAATGGCGCGGCGTGGACTTCGATGCGCTGAACCGGACCTGGGAACCGGTTGTGGCCGATGCGGAAAAAACGCAGGATAAGGCTGCATATCTCCGGGCGCTCAAGGGATACCTGTACGCAATCCCCGACGGGCACGCAAACCTGCTCCCCGATGCCGGGGACTTCGGGGCAAAGGACGCAGACATTGGCGGGGGCTTTGGGATTGCGTTCGTGCAGACCGGTTCGGGCGACGTGATCGTCAGTTACGTGGCAAACGGGAGCGCAGCGGAAAAGGTCGGCATTGCCGCGGGCGATATGGTGACCGCGTGGGACGGGCAGGAGATCCACGATGCCATCAATAGAACGTCCTACATCTGGGTGACGAAAAAGCCGTCCACGCTCGAAGGGATCCGGCTCCAGCAGACCCGGCTTGTAACCCGGGCGCCGGTGGGAACCGTTGCAGCCGTGACCTTTACCGGCGGCCCGGCATACGAGAGCCGGTCCGTGAACCTGACGGCGTACAACGATTCGTACGACAGCCTGATCAAGAGCAGTTTCTTTATCGGGAAACAGATCAACGATGTCGGTGCCGCTGACCCCTTAAACGGCATCACGCCGCAGATCGCCAATGCGACCGTGACTTCACAGACCCTTCCCGGGGGCTATACCTATATCCGGATCCTCGGGGAATCGTACGATGCCTACCCGGCGTTTAAGGCCGCCATGCAGTCCGCGATTGCGAACAACTCCCCGGGCGTTGTCCTTGACTTCCGCTGGAACGGAGGCGGCGAGGATAACCTTGCTGCCTGCGCTGCCGGCTGGTACCTGGACAGGCCGGCCTTTTTCGAGCACGCCACCATGTACGACCCCGGGACCGGGCAGACCGTGCCCGTAACAGCCACATGGTCAAAGCCGCAGCCGGTCCGGTACAACGGCCCGGTAGCGATGATGGTCTCCCCGGACACGATCAGCTCCGGTGAGGCCGTGCCCATGATGCTCACAAAAACCGGGCGGGGAGCGGTTATCTCCTGGTACGGGACGGACGGGGCGTTCGGGATAAACGGGCTCCAGGCGATCATGCCGCTCGATATCTACATCCTCTTCCCGGCGGGAGCCTCGCTTGACGAGAACTACCGGATCCAGCTCGACAGCAACGCGTCGCTTACGGG
>JAQWDG010000115.1 GCA_028705545.1 Methanoregula sp.
GCCTCCATCACGGGCGTACGGACCTTTACCGCAACAAGCGCCCACGGCCTTTTGTACATGCACGAGATGACCAACTGGGCTGCGGGTGCACGCCTCCCCATCGTGATGGCAAACGTGAACCGCTCGCTCGGACCCGGCTGGAACATCTGGGCCGAACACACCGACGCGATGCAGGAGCGCGACACCGGCTGGCTCCAGGTCTATGTCTCGACCGTGCAGGAAGCCTACGATACAACGCTCATGGCATTCCGGATCGCGGAGCACAACGATGTGCTCCTGCCGGTGATGGTCAACCTCGACGGCTTTGTCCTCTCGCATATCATGCAGCCGCTCGACACCGTGGAACCCGGGGACTTCATCCCGCCGATCCACCTGCCGCACGCGATCGATGTGAAGAACCCGACCGGGTACGGCGGCCTTACCGGGCCCGACCAGCACTTCCGGTTCAAGTGGGACATCGAGCGCTCGATGCGGGATTCCGAAAAAGTGATCGCGGCAACCGAGGCGGACTTTGCAAAGAGATTCGGCCGGAAGTATGGGCCAACCGAAAACTACCGCTGCGAAGATGCGGACGTGATCCTCATTGCGATGGGCACGCTCGGGAAAGAAGCCGAGGTCGCGATCGATATTCTCAGGAAAGAGGGAATCAAGGCGGGCTCGATGCGCCTGCGCTGGTTCCGGCCCTTCCCGAAGCTCGATCTCAAGGGAAAGGACGTTGTCGTGATCGACCGGGACTACTCGTTCGGGTATGGCGGGATCGTTGCCCACGAGATCATGGCCAAATGCCACTGCGATGTGTACAGCGTGATCGCCGGCCTTGGCGGCCAGGAGGTCACGTACGACGACATGGCGGAGTTTGTCCGGAAGCGTCGCATAGGACAGGAGTTCTGGTTCGGGGTGAACGACCATGTTTGAGATTCGGATCCACTCCCGGGGCGGGCAGGGCGGCGTGACCGCGGCCCGGCTCCTTGCAATGGCAGCGC
The DNA here is from genome assembly GCA_028705545.1 of Methanoregula sp. Classification (GTDB taxonomy): domain Archaea; phylum Halobacteriota; class Methanomicrobia; order Methanomicrobiales; family Methanospirillaceae; genus Methanoregula. The sequence continues at coordinate 984 of JAQWDG010000115.1, forward strand.
TCCACGATGGGAAGTACGCGACGGCCTGCCCGTTCTACGGTGCCGAGCGCCGGGGGGCTCCGGTTGTCTCCTTTGTCCGGATCGACGACCACCCGATCCGGGTCTACAGCCAGATCCGGGACCCGGACCTCGTCATCGTCCTCGACGCGAGCGTGATGGACACGGTCGATGTGCTCAACGGGTTAAAAAAAGGCGGACGGGTGCTCATCAACAGCGCGCACAAGCCGGACTTTGCCGGCTACACGACCTATAATGTGGACCTCACCGGTATCGCGCTCAAAGAAAACCTCGTTGTCGCGGGAAGCCCGATCCTCAACACCCCGGTGCTCGGGGCGCTCGCGAAGATGGGAATCGTTTCGGCAGATTCGGCAAAGTCCGCGATACGCGGGATGTTTACCGATGAGCGGAACGTGAAAGCGGCCGATGCTGCCTATAAGGAGATGAGCATATGAGCACGAGTGCAAAGCGGGATCGGCTGGCAATAAGCCGGCCGACCGAGGGCGCTGCCGGCCAGACCGGCTCGTGGCGGGTATTCAAACCGGTCGTGGACAAAGAGAAGTGCAATGCCTGCGGGCTCTGCGCGATGTACTGCCCGGACGGCGTGATCGATGACGACCTCAACGTGGATCTCAAATTCTGCAAGGGCTGCGGGATCTGCGCAAACGAATGCCCGAAAAAAGCGATTGCAATGGTGCGGGAAGAGAAGTAATCCCGTTTACCGGGTTCTCCTTTTTTTTTAACAGCAGTAAAGAATTCCCCGAAACCGCCGGTCCTGCCCGTCCTTTCTGACGACGGAAGTTTCTGCCGTGCATGCCAAAAGAATTATAATACTGGCAAAAAAATTCCCTGTCTGGATGAGATACTATGAACCGAAAGTATTTCGGGGATACGCGGGATCTCTTCAAGTTCGATCTGGTGCGCCACCTCATGAAGTCGCTCCCCGATCTTGCAGGTTTTGCGTTCGTCCCTATGCTGACTGAAAACAGTACAAGAGAAGAAAAAAAGAGCCGGACGAAGACCGATCTCGAACATGCCGTCCGGTCCGGAAAAGCCGGCAGCCAGAACCAGAAACTCCGTGAACAGCTCTCACGGCTCCAGGAAATCTCCGGCGACCGCGAATACCTGTCGGGGGTCAGCGACTATTTTTCCGGCGAGAAGATCCTCATCGATATCTGCGGGGACGAACCGTTTACCCACGCGGGCCGGGACTCGTACCTGGGCAGCGTCTTTTCATCATTTCCGAAAAAAGCCCTGATCTTTTTTGACCCGGATACCGGACTTGCCGATGCAAAGGCGGACAAACGGCACCTGCTCATGCAGGAAATCCGGCAGATCCACAACCGTATGGACCAAAGTTCGGTCCTGATGATCTACCAGCACTTCCCCCGGGTCAGCCACGACGGGTTTGTAAAAAAGCGGTGCAAAGAGCTCGAAAAACTCACCGGCTCATGCCCGCTCACCATCACCGACAACGAAGTGATCTTCTTTTTGATGGCAAAAAACCCGAAACTTGCCGCCCGGCTCAAAGACACGCTCGAATGCTACGCCGATACCTACCCGGCGCTGTATGCGTACTGTGCCGATACGGGCAGCAGCCGTTTACGCTAAACGGTTACGGGCAGGTGCCGGAATGGCTGTCGACCGTCCCGGCCGGTCTCTCACCCGCCGGATCCGCTGCCATATATTCGAGATCGAACCGGTACAGGTGCGTGAACCGGCAGTTGCGGCACCGGGCCGTGATCGTCCGGCAGCTGACCACAAGATCGTGGGGTCCGGTAACCCCGCAGTTCCGGCACGATGCATCCGTAGTGATCGCCCAGACCGGCCAGCGGTCGGTTTTTTTAAATGCGCCGGTTTCGTCCACGTCTTCCATCCGGGGCACGAAGACCCGGGTCGCCCCGCAGGATGTACAGGAGACATCGGCCCGGTTGGGAGTCGCTACGATGTGCTGGTCTGCCATCTTCCGGCAGTGGTAACAGTCGGTACGGTAATCCGTGCTGATAAACCGGTCGTTCATGAAGGTCTGATCCACCCGGGGCATCATTAACCTGTCGCAGGTACCGGGCCATACGCCCGAAACGGGGCCGGATTGCAGCCCAAACGATAATTCTTTGGTTTTTTTCGGATCTGGACATGATATGGCCATAAAAAGAGTAAATTTATAAATCCCGGGCAGTCCATTATGTACACCATATGAAGCTGCTCATGGGATTCATCGTCCTTCTGGTAGCGCTGGTGGCAATCACCGGTTGTACCCAGACGGCATCACCTTCGGAACAGACCACGACAGAGACCACCGCCCCGGTAACTACCGAAGTTACCACGGAGGCAACAACGGTTGCAACAACTGTCGTAACCACCATTCCCACGACCACTGAGACCATTGTTGCAAACGTGACGGCACCGGCAGCCAACGTAACGGAGAATGTCACCGAGACCGCAACCGTTGTCCCGACCGCGACTGCTGCAAACCAGGTTACGAAGATCCACATCACAAACGTCTCAGCAAAGCTCGGATTTACCCCGCAGACCGATGTCGTGCTCCCGGGCACCGGCATTATCTGGGTAAACGACGATAACGTCACCCATTCGATCAAGGCGATCGGAAACAACACCGGCATGTTCACCTCCGAGGGTATCCTCCCGGGTGCAACATATATGTACTCCTTCAGTGAGAATACCGGAACCTTTGTCTATGCATTTTCAGACAACCAGACCATCACGGGAACCATCATTGTAAAGAAACCGTGTTCCCTCTCCGGCTGCTAGGCCGGCAACCCGAACTTTTTTTTATTCGTTGTTTTCATCCGGTTCGTTTTTAAAAAAAAAGCATCCCGTACGAATGAGTATTCACGGCCAGGAGATACTGTTTTAAATACCAGCATTATGGCACCGGCAAAACGGTTTTAAGGGATTTTCCCCCAGCAAACACCGGAAACCGGGACAAAAGAAGACTAAAAGAATAAAAATACTACCCGGCAGGAATCCTCGAAACAAACAGAACAACGCGCTCTTTTTAGTCTCCGGCAGGCCTTTTTCCCCCCACACTCAGGGCATTCCACACTTGCGATAATGCAGGCACCAGGTCTTCAGGCCGATCCCCGACACACAAAATACGCGAACCGTTACAGGAGAGGGCTGCACCGGGATAAGGACTGAAGTTTACAAAACCAAAAAAAAGAAAAATCGGGAGTATTGGTGGGGACCTCTAGTAGTCGCCCATGCCGGGCATTCCGCCCATTCCACCCATACCGCCCATTCCACCGGGCGGCATGCCGGCACCGCCTGCCGGCTCGGGGGACTTCGCGGATGCGATCACATCGTCGATACGGAGGATCATGATCGCTGCTTCTGCGGCTGACGAGATTGCCTGGGTCTTGACCCTGAGCGGCTCGACAACGCCGGCTGCCTTCATGTCAATGACCTTGCCTTCGTAGACATTAAGGCCGTAAGTCTTCTTGCCCTTCTCGTGGGCTGCACGGATCTCGACGAGCATGTCGATGGGGTCGAGACCTGCGTTCTCCGCAAGGGTCCGCGGGATGATCTCGAGTGCCGATGCGAATGCCTCGATCGCGAGCTGTGACCTGCCGCCAACGCTTGCCGCATATTCGCGGAGACGGAGCGAGAGCTCGGTCTCGGGTGCGCCGCCGCCGGCGACGACCTTCTTGTCCTCGACAACGACCGCAACAACGCGGAGGGCGTCGTTAATGGCACGTTCGAGCTCGTCGACAACGTGCTCGGTACCGCCGCGGACGATGATTGAGACCGCCTTGGGGTTCTTGCACTGCTCGACAAAGGTCATCTCTTCGCCGGAGACCTTGCGCTCTTCGACAAGGCCGGCCTTACCGAGTTCTTCCTTGCTGATTGCGTCGATCGAGGAGACAAGGCTGCCGCCGGTTGCCCGGGCGAGCTTTTCCATGTCGCTCTTCTTGACACGGCGGACGGCAAAGATGCCGGCCTTTGCAAGGTAGTGCTGGGCGATGTCGTCGATACCCTTCTGGCAGAAGAGAACGTTTGCGCCGCTTTTTTGGATCTTCTCGACAATGCCCTTGACCATGCGTTCCTCTTCGTCAAGGAATGCCTGGAGCTGGTCGGGGTGGGTGATGTTGATCTCGGCGTCGACTTCGGTCTTCTTGAACTCGACTGCTGCGTTGAGGAGCAGGATCTTGGCGTTGGTGACCTTCTTTGGCATCGCGGGGTGGACGCGTTCCTTGTCGACAAGGACGCCTTCGACAATCTCGGAGTCCTCGATGCTGCCGCCGGTCTTCTTCTCGACCTTGATAAAGTCCGTATCGACAGTGCCGTCGGACTCGGCGACCATGGTGACTGCCTTTACGACGAGGTCGCAGAGCTTGTCCTTGCTTGCCTCGGCGCTCTTGCCGGTCATCGCGGTCTCCGCGATCTTCTTGAGCATCGCCTTGTCGGTCGGCTTGACATCGAATGCGATATCCTTTAAGAATTCCTGGGCCTTCTCTGCGGCCTGCCGGTATCCTGCGGCGATGATGGTCGGGTGAACGTCCTGTTCGAGGAGCGTCTCGGCCTTCTTCAAGAGTTCGCCGCCGATGACTACAGCGGTGGTGGTCCCGTCGCCGACTTCGTCGTCCTGGGTCTTTGCGACCTCGACCATCATCTTTGCGGCCGGGTGCTCGATATCCATCTCTTTTAAGATGGTGACGCCATCGTTCGTGATGACGACATCGCCGATGGTGTCGACGAGCATCTTGTCCATACCCTTGGGGCCGAGCGTGGTCCGTACTGCAGCGGCAACTGCCATTGCAGCGGTGATGTTCATACCCTGGGCGTCACGGCCGCGGGTGCGGTTCGTGCCTTCTTTCAGAATAAAAATAGGTTGTCCTCCAAGTTGCTGTGACATTAGATTATCACCACTTTTAGCAGTAAAAGTGGTTTGTGGTTCTATATAAAATTAGCTG